>JAAYUJ010000314.1 GCA_012517775.1 Deltaproteobacteria bacterium | reverse complement strand
TTCGGACATTACCCAGTCAGCAATTCCATTTGCCCTGTCCTTGTACTTGGAATCATTTGTGGCATCGAAAAGTTCGAAAAGGACCCCTCATGTCGCTGTCACGGGTTTTCGTGGGATTCCAGCTACATGGGGAGGGATCGAGCGGCAGTGCGAAGAGACCTACGCGCGCCTTGCTTCCAGGGGGTATCAAATCACGGTTTACGCAAGAAGCCATTATGTCCCCGGGGGAGTCCGTTTCCACAGAGGGGTCGAAGTCAAGAGGCTCTGGACTCTCAATACAAAATACACGGAAGCGATTTTCCATACGTTTCTTTCCATCCTGCACATCCTCCTCATAAGACCTGACATAGTGCATTTGTATTCCCAGGGTCCATGTCTCTTAATCCCGTTGTTGAGACTCTTCATGCCCCGCGTGAAAGTTTTTTTCACCTGTGTGGGGCTGGATTGGAGACGAAAGAAGTGGCCATCATGGGCATCCAGGATTATCAGGCTGGGAGAATTCTTCTCGGCTCGGTTGCCACACTTTCACATCGTCGTGTCGAGGGACTTGCAGGACTACTATCGGGATCATTACGGGGTGAATCCCTACTACATCCCAAATGGTGTGGTCTCAGCAGAACAGATTCCCTTTCGCGAAGCGCTAAGGTTTCAATTGCAGCCCAAGGCTTATTTCCTTTTCGTTGGCCGCCTCGTGCCGGAAAAGCGGGTAGAGGATCTCATTGAGGCATTTTTAAGCAGGCCGCGCCGGAACCGCCTCGTAATCGTTGGCGACTCGGCCGGCACAGGTGACTATGTCGAACGTCTCAAAGCGATCGCAGGCGACGCTTCTTCCGTCGTGTTCGCTGGATACCAGTATGGCCGCTCTCTGGGTGAACTGTATTCCAACTCACGGGCATTCATCACTCCGTCTGAGCTTGAGGGAATGCCGCTCACCCTCTTGGAGGCCCTCTCCCATGGACTTGTCTGTGTTGCCAGCGAGATTCCACCCCACAGGGAGATTCTCCAGGGGATAATGCACTTGTCGTTTCCCGTTGGTTGTGTGGATGCCCTTTCACGATGCCTGGATGAATTGGATGGTATGGAGCCTGCTCAGTTGGATGACCATGGGAGGAAAGCACGCAGGCATGTTGCAGACCGCTTCAGCTGGGATTTGGTAGCCGACCGCCTGGAAGATCTATACATTCTCAGTGTCCGCAAGATTTCGTAATCATGTGGATAATTGCGATTGTTTTGAAAGAGAAGAATAACAAATTGCCTGCGATTTCTGGTCTTACACAGGATCACCGGGTGATTCGCTTCTAATCTCAAAGGGTTGATTGCATCGGGTTTGCCCTCGTGCACCAACGGCCAATCTCAAAAGGGGCTTCCGTCTACTGGGGGGGGAGAGAGGACATGAGTTCTCCTGTGTCCCAGGGATATGTGAGAAATGGCTGTCGATGAAGCACTGGAAATGCCTTCAATATTTTGTCGCCTCTGGGTAGAAGAATCCTCGCCAACAAAATGGAAAGAGTCTTCCATTGTCGGTTTCCATTCCCCTCTACTTCCTGGATGAAAAGCACCTGAAGCAGTGATGTATGTTTCTTCTCTGATTTTCGGGTGATTGGCGCGCAACTTGCTTAGTTAGAAAGCAAGATCTGCAATAGACGGAGGCATGAAGCGTTAACCAGTTACAGCGATGTCTTGAGGACGAACCCCGTGACCGGAAATAAGGGTTTTTCTGATGGTGAGAAAGAGTGAATTCATCCATCAATTGCTGAAATTTCTCGATGTGTTTCTCACCGGCGTGGCGTTCATCATCACCTATTTGCTCAAGAAATATGCATTGCCCTCTCCCTTCGGGGGGTTGATTCACACGCCGAATTACTATGTTCTGTTTCTCATGATCCTCATCATCTGGCGTCTCAGTTTCTCGTATTTTAGGATTCACGAGAATCGCAGCAAGGGGCGCTACTCCCACTACATGGTTGAGATGAGCAAGATCATCATGATCAACGTTGGCATACTGATTCTCATCCTTTTTGCCTTAAGGATACGAGACATCAGCCGCCTCATGATCGCCATGTTCCTCATATTCGACTGGTCCTTTCTCATTGCCTCAGGGTGGATCATTTATAGAATCAGGGAGGGCAGAAGGCGGCAAGGTGCCTTTGCATCGCTCGTGCTCATGATCGGGACAAAGCTGGCGGCAAAGGAATGTATTGAGAGGATTCATCGCAACCCGGATGAGAACTACCGAGTCATCGGCTGTCTGACGTTGAATCCTTCTTTGGTGGGCCAGGAGGTGACCGACGGGGTGAAGGTCATTGGTACGGTCGAGGAACTGGAGAACATCCTCACAAATGAGGTGGTGGATGAGATCATCTTTTCCATTCCCACGGACAGGATTCCAGCAGTCGAAAAATACCTGGTCATGGCGGAATCGACCGGAATCAAGATCCGGATTCTTCCCCACTGGCACTTCCGTCAGTTCCTTTCCCATCGTCCCAAGTTCTATTCCATGTACTTCGAGGAGTTTTCGGAAGTCCCGACACTTGTATTTGCGGGCCGGTCGGCGAGCCACAAGGCATTGTTCGCGAAAAGGGTATTCGACTTGTGCATGGCGTTCAGCGCACTGATCCTGGTTCTTCCCTTGATGATCGTCATTTCTATTGTCATAAAACTGGTGTCTCCCGAGGGGCCGATTCTGTTTGCACAAGAGCGTTTGGGGCTATATGGAAGGCGATTCACTCTCTATAAGTTCAGAACAATGGTCACTAATGCTGGGAGAATGAGTCCTGAAATGAGCCACTTGAACGAAGTCGATGGTCCTGCATTCAAAATAAAGAACGATCCGCGAGTAATTCCGTATGTAGGTCGTCTCCTGCGCAAGACCGGGCTGGATGAGCTTCCTCAGTTGTTCAACGTCCTGCGGGGTGAGATGAGTCTGGTCGGTCCCCGCCCTCCCCTTGCCGAGGAGGTCGATCAATATGAACTGTGGGAGAGGCGTCGCCTGTCGATGAAACCTGGCATCACCTGTCTCTGGCAGCTGCAGCCGGACCGAAATCGAATCCCATTCAGAACATGGATGAAGATGGACCTCGATTACATTGACAACTGGTCCCTTTGGCTTGATTCCAAGATCATCCTGAAGACGGTGAAGACAGTTTTTGCCGGCTACGGGATGTGAAGAAAGATGGGGGAAGTCCAAGACTCATATAGGCAGATCAGCAGGGCTACGGGGATCATTGTCGGGCTCACCTTGGTGGACAAAGTCCTTGCCGTCGCGAAGGAAACCCTTACGGCATATTGGTTCGGCGTTTCTGCAGAACTTGACGCATTCAACATTGCTCTGGCTTTTCCCGGGGTGTTGACACTCCTCCTCTCGGGAGCTATCGTCTCTGCGATCGTCCCTCTCTATCTGGAATGGTCACACAAATACTCTCCTGTCCAAGCGGACAGACGAGCCGTTCACCTTTTCTATTTCCTCGGTCTGCTGTTCATTTTCGCAACCCTGGCAGGTTTCGCTGCCAGTCCGTTTCTAATTGACATCATGGGTTACGGCTTCGATGCGCCGCAAAAAGTCCTCGCGGTCGCGCTCCAGCGGATCTTAATGCTGATCATCATCCTCGATGGTTTTGGAATAGTACTGCGAGGCCTGCTTCAGGCCCGAAAGAGCTTCTTTGGCCTTACTGCCGCCCCGATTTTTGTTAACTGCTTCATCATCGGAATGCTCCTGTTCGGAAGAGATCTCGGCATCCACGCGCTGGTCTGGGGCACTGTTCTGGGAACATTCTGCAAGACGGCCTACATGCTTGTTCTCCTGTCCCGGCAGGGAATGCGCTTCGTTCCGGCGGGCTTGCCAAGCAAGGAAACGATCGCTGCTTTCGCGGTCCTCGTGTTTCCGATGCTGGGCAGCGAATTGATGTCCAATTCCAATCTCCTGGTCGATCAGGCCATGGCGACCCAGTTGACTTCCGGTTCGGTTTCCACGTTGCGATACGCCTATCGCATCAACGATCTGCCGGTGCAGGTGGTCGTCCTGGCCATTTCCAGGGCGATCTTCCCTTACGTTGCGGAACAAAGGATTCGTCGCGATGCGGAGGCACTCAGAGAGTGTTTCAAACACATCGTGATACTGCTCGGTTTCTTGAGTTTCCCCATGGCTTGTCTGGCTGGGCTCTTCTCGCGGGAGGCAGTGGGCATTCTGCTTCAACGGGGTGCCTTTGATGCCACGGCAGCCGATGAAACGGCGCAAACTCTTGTATTCTACAGCCTTGGGCTTTTCCTGTACGCCTACACTTTTGTCAACGGCACCTTCTTTTCAGCCATGAAGGACGTGAAGACCCTCTTCATCATGGGTTGCCTCGCAACGCTGCTCAACGCCACATTCAACCTGCTGTTCATGCGTTGGATAGGCGTCCAGGGGATTGCCCTGTCTTCAACCGTCACCCAGGGGCTCATCTCCATTATCTTCATGAGAATCATTAAGAAACGCCTCGCAATCGACACGATATCCGAGATCTTCCGCAATCTGGTGCCGGTTGCAGTAGCCTGCGTGGCTCTGATCATGGCGGGATACTGGCTCAGAATGTGCTTCCTGGGCTTGGATATCTCACCGGTTCTCTTTCTGCCGGCAGCAGGATTCATTCTAGGAATAAGTTACCTTGCCCTCTTGCGGTTCATCTGCTTGGATGAACTGCGCACCAGTGTAACGTTGATCGTGCCCAGGAACCTTGTGAACAAAATTCTTGGCCCCCCAAGGGGATGGTAAACTCTAGAGAATGAGACACTATCTTGCAGGGCGGTATTCGATTCCGTCATGAGGTCAGGTTTTCGACGGCCTGCTGATGGGGCCTGCCATCCACCAATCATTGGAGGGGACCGTCCACAATGGTCTGCTGCAAGACTTCAAGCAGTGCGCGAAGCCGTTTTTGCCTGAAACCCTTCGCGGCTTTTCTGGCTGATCGTGCCATCTTCTTGGCTTCATTCGGGTTTTCTAGCAACCACCTCACCTGTGCCTTCAGATCTTCATCACTTCCCGGTTCGTAGAACAAAGCGGTCTCACCATGTGATGCATACTCTTCGGTTGCCATGTTGCGGCCAACGACCAAAGGAGAGCCCGTCGCCATAACCTCCATCATGGCCATCTGGCCGGCAGAGACCCTCGGCGACCTGAGCGGCAGAACGACGATTCGTGCGGAGAGAATCAAACCAAGCAGCTCGGCATATGGAATCTTCCTGTGGATCAAGTGAACATGAGGTGGCAGGGCAAAGCGCGGTTTGAATCGTTGCGAAAGCAGGATCAGATCAATTCCGAGTTCAGACACTGCGCGGATCAACGTTTCGAAGTCCCGGTCACTGTTGCCGTAAGAAAAGATATAGGCACCATCACCCCGAGCCATCTGCTGAAAAAGCCGTCCGGCGGGCGCAAGGGGAAAGAAACGGATCCGGTCGATGGGAATACAAAATCTCTTACTATAGATTTCACTTTCTTCATTGGAAGTGGAAAAGAAAAAATCAATTCCAGGGAGGGCAATCTCCAGAAGCTTGAGTCGAAATCTGTAGACCGGGTCAGATCGGGTTGTGTCAATATGGAAATCGCAGAGAATGTGCCGACTCCGGGTAGGATTACAAAAGACTCGCCTGAGGATACCGAAGAGAATCCCGATGCGCATGGTCCATGAAAGGATGAGGTGGGAGCGGCCCTTTGCCAGAGCCAGAAAAGGCAGGTAGAATTCAGAGGTGCGGATGCTTATGTTCTCTAACATTGTGAGTATTCCACTCCGAGCACCCTTAGCTGGTAGTGGCTGCAAGATTCGCACTTCGCTCAGGTATCTTGCCAAATCGTGGGGTAGCTCCCACCCTCCTTCTTCTCTCCAGGGAACAACGATCATCAGCTGAGTTCCCTTAAGGGTCTCCATGGCAAACTTCCCTTTCCTGCCCGGTTCGTTTGTCTCGCTCTCCAACGTGGCGAGGCGCCTCCTCCCGGCCTCAAAGATCAAAGTGTCTCTTATGCCATCGGTGCCAGGATAGAAAACAGAGAAGCAACCACAGCTTCCGTGCGTAAGCAAGGGATTTGATTCCTGTTTGAAATCCATTCCACAGGCTGAGGACATACGATGTCGAAAGGAAAGGGCAATCTTTGATTGAAGCGGGAGAGAACAACTCCTCGGCCATATTCCTGAGCTCCTGTGCGAGCCATCGATGCAGGGGAACATCAAATCCGTGTTTTCCGCGATGAATGATTCCCCTGTCGCTGCTGGATGAAAGCTGCCGAGCAAGCAATTTCCGCAGAATTCTCTTGGTTTCCTTCAGATCGGCTTTCATGTGGGGCCTCATTCTCAGGGCCATTTCCACGAGGTGATGGCCCAGAAAAGGTGCCCGGGCCTCAACACTGTGGGCCATGCTCATGCGATCAACCTTGGTGAGAAGATTGTCCGGGAGCCAAAATATGATATCTGTGGCAAGTGACGCTTCCAGCGCAGTTGTCTTGGCTTTAAAGGCTTTGAAAAGATTGACGAACTCCGCCATGTAGCGTGGATCTTCTGAACCATCAGGTTGGAAAGGTGCCAGCAGACGGGAGAGTGCCGCTTCACCGAAAATGGTTGCCCAACGGGCGCAACCGAAATGGGATGGGGTTGTAACCAGCTTGGTAAGTCGCGAAAGCCCAAGGCCTGGCAGAGTCTCATCTTCCAGAAGAGCAAGGAAGGGATGGCTTGACTTGAGCATCTCGCTGGGGAGTAGAGATGCAAGCCTCTGAAATATCATTTCATGCTGGTAACGGGGGTATCCCCAGAATAGCTCGTCGGCACCTTCTCCAGACAAGACCACCTTAACATGGCCGGCAATTTCCTGATGAATCAGATAAGTTGGAATGCACGCAGGGTCTCCCAACGGTTCATCCCCATGGTATACGACACGCTGGAACACGTCTGTGTCAATCTTTCCCCCATCCAATTCCACGAGCGGCATGTGCAGCGCTCGCGCCACTTTACGAGCGAATGGCGATTCATCCAGGTGCTCCTCTTCAAACCGGACGACAAAACCTCTGAGGGGAGCATGCGTGAGCCGAGAAGAGTATGCGGAGAGAAGGCTGGAATCAATTCCACCACTCAACAGCATTCCCATTTCCACATCGGAAACGAGGCACAAACGAACGGTTTCAGCAATGGCGCGATCCAGGTCCTCGATCGAAGGTGAGTCACTCGGTGAGGGACACAAAAACTTCTCGATATACCAGTAGCGGTGACTCGTCATGCGCCACGATCCCAGGTCCAACTCAAGCCAATGGCCCGGTGGCACCTTTTTGATTTCGCGGTAAACGGTATGAGGTCCCGGAATGTATTGGAGCGCAAAAAAGGCTCTGACACTCTCCATGTCAAGGTTTAGCGGAATACCTCTCAGGGCGTGAAAGAACTTGATCTCGGAAAATGCAATGAGTGTTTGGTTGTCTATATAATAATACAATGGCTTTTCACCGATTCGATCTCGGCACAGTATCAACTTGTTTCGCGGTCGGTCATAGAGGACAAAGGCAAACATCCCGTTGAGATGATCGACAAAGTCTTTCCCATGGATTGTGTAGCTTCCGAGAACCGTCTCTGTATCGGTGGACGTGACGAAGGCATAACCTCGCGTCTCCAGCTCCTTTCGCAATGCTTGGTAGTTGTATATTTCGCCGTTGAAGACAATATGGACACCGCGTTTCAGATCGTGAAGCGGTTGCTGACCTGCCTCCGAAAGGTCGATGATGCTCAGTCTCCTATGGCCAAGAAGAATCTTCTCGTCTTGCCAGAGGCATGCCGCATCCGGCCCTCGGTAAGCCATTTCCGCGATCACGCGCTCCATAGCCTGGAGTTGACCTTGTTCAATGGGGGCGGCGGCATTTGCGATGCAGCCAATTCCGCACATGGTGTTCTCCGCTGCAAGGCTACATAATGGTCAGATGCCTCTTTGACTTTCGTGTTTGGCCAGTCCCGAGAAGAGACCAAGCAACTGTTTCAAATGTTGGTGCATGGAGTGATGTTCGGCAATGAATCGCCTTCCTGCCTGTCCCATTTGTTCCAGCCGTCTCGGATCGGAAGCCATCCAGCGCAGAGCGTCAAGGAGCTCTTCTTCACAATCCGAAGTGAATAGCCTCCCGGTGACACCATCTTGCACCTGTTCTGGTATGGCTCCGATCTGCGATGCCAGCACCGGGGTCCCGCAGGCCAGGCTCTCGCAAATGCTTTGGGGCGCATTGTCGTACCATCGGCTGGGCACCACGGAAAAAAGGGCTCCAGCGACCAGCTCGAGCAAGCGATCACCCTCCTGAAACCCAACAAAATGGATGCGATGCTGCCATTCCGGCAGAACTAATCGCCGCAGCCTCTCCTGTTCTCCATCAAAACTATTTCCGGCCAAGATCAGATGAGGGTGAATTCCACTGCGCTGATAAGCCGTCACAAGGGTATCCAGCCCTTTTTCAAATGCAATACGTCCGAAGTAAAGAACATGATTCCTCTTAACCTCCGGGAGCTTTAGGGGCTGATGAACAGGAGTCCGCATCACATGGATCCGCCTGGCCGGAAATCCTCCCGCCACGAGGCATTGCCTCATGAAATCGCTCGGTACCACAAATGCGTCCACAAGATGGTAAACCCTGAGCCAGTGCTGCAGGTACATGCCAGCCACCCGAACCGCAGAGACTGCAAAGCTGCCCTTGACGCAACGGTATCGAACTCCGTGGAAATAATCGCCCTTCATGCACAATTGGCATGGTTTTCCCTTTCGCAGGAACAGATAAGAGGGGCACAGGAGATTGTAATCTCCCAACCTGAGAACCACCGGGATGTCATGTTTCTTGAGCGTGTGAATTATGCTGGGAGACATGTAGTTATAAATGTTGAGCAAGTAGGCGACATGCACGGTCTGCAGGCGGTCCAGAAAGCGGGATAGCGCCTTTCGCGCATCGAGGGAATAGATGGACCGATCCAGATACCGTATTGCGTTGAACAAACCGAGCCTCAAGTGCTTAAAATGTGTTTCCTCGGATGATCCAGGCGGATTGAGGAAATATTCCGAATAGGGGGATGGCCAGCTGTTTGCGTAGCGAACACTGAATGGGATCGCGGTGTGCCCAAGTGCAGAAAGTTCATGCAGCATCGACTGCAAATACTTCTCTGTTCCTCCATTCAGGAAGAAATACTTATTACAGAATAGGACATTCATGGAGCATTTCTGGGATGGTGCCTTAACGTTCATGCCGCTCTTCTCTCCAACCTGGAAAGTGCGTGGGCATTCGTTCAGGTCCGTCCAGGTCATGCCGCACCCCCTGAATGCAGAGAGAGTCAAACCGGCTTTGAAACTGATTCACAATCAGCCTTCCGCAGCAACACCCGTTCTTGAATGGCGAAAGAGAGCTAGTCGCCGGGACACGCACACTCCATAAAGAGCTCCTGGAAGGCGGACACCATCGTTGCCACACTAAAGCGTGCCTTGACGAGGTTCTTCGACTCTCCTCCCATCTCCATTCTCAACTTGGGATCGCGCAATAACAGGATAACTTTTTCCGCCAAATCCCAGGGATCTCCAGAGTTGGCCAGGAAACCCGTTTTCCCTGATATTACAATCTCTTTCATGAATCCCACATCCGTTGCTACCATGGGGACTCCTGCCGACATGGCTTCAAGGGCCGCCACCGATAGTGTTTCCTGCTCGGGATTAGAGGAAAGGGTGTTGACATCGACAGCCGCAAGAATATCGCGCAAGTCACGCCGCATTCCCAGAAAGTGAACACTGTCGTCTATACTAAGCTCTCGAGACAGCTTGACCAGTCGGTCCCGCTCGGGACCATCCCCCACGATCAGGAACCGGGCGTCAGGAAAGGATCGCAGGATGATGCGCGCAGCCCTGAGAAAGACGTGATGGGCTTTGTCCGGCCTCAAAGCGGCAATGATGCTTACAACAGGGGCCTTCGCCTCGATCCCCATCTTCTGGCGTGCCTCTTGCCGTGTCATGCTCGAGCGGAACGCATCCGGATCGACCCCATTGTAAATGGTGACAATCTTGTGAAAAGGAATCTTTTCCGAGCGTACAAGGTAATCGCGGTGTCCAACGGCTGCCGCCACAACTCTGTCCATGCCAAGATGGCAAATTTGCCGCACAACCATGGTCAACCGGTGGTGGTTGTACTTTCGATTGGTTTCATTGGCCCAGTTGACGATGGTGGGGACTCCGGCAATTTTCGCAGCGACAACACCATGGAAGAGCGTGTCGCGGTGGTTGATGAGCAGGAGCACGTCGGTATTCCAGGTGGTCAGACGCTTTGATACACGGAGGGTCCCTGTCAAGTCGAAACGATTCGGAATCAGGTTCGCCTCGTATGGATAGCCCAGTGCCAGCACCTCCTTGCCCATGACTCCCGGGTCTTTCAAGAACAGGACACCCGGCTGAAAGCGCGAGATGTCGATATGGCGGAGAAACTCCAGGAGTAGCTGTTCGGCCCCGCCGACGGCGAGAGTGGACACTAGTACCGTAAGGCGAATCTTCCGGCGCCCTGGGACATGTATTGTCTGTTTCGCTGTCACCAACCCGAGTTTATCGGGTTGCGGCCGGTATGCAGTGTTTAATAGGGAATTCACCATGAATGTGCGTCAATCAGCAGGTCAAGAATTCATTACAGACAAGGGAGGCTTCGGGCATGCAATCCACCCGGCCCTGTTGAATTTCATGAGAGATCCGGTCCTTGTTCATGCCTTTCAGGGACAGTGGCCCCTGGAGAGGCCGGTTCCGTTGAATCCAATGAGCAATGGGTGTTCCGGATTGAATGTCCATGTCAACGTATTGACGCTCACCTTGGGAAGTGCCTCAGAGGCCACGGGCTCGTATGTGTACCCGCCGTCTCCGCTGATGAAGATCCCATCTGCCTCCTTGAAATCATACCCCAAAGTGCCGATGGCGACCCGTTTGGGGTCACTGGGAGAAATGCTTATGGCGTGCGACGCGATGTGGAGCGATGAAACACCGGGAAGCAGCACTTCCCTCCACTCTGAGCCCCCATCCTCGGAGATCAGGACACGTTTTTCAGGTCTGGCCGCAAGGATTCGATTGGGGTTGTTCACGTCGATGGCCAACCCGAAGGTAAAAGGAAAGTCGGAACTGATTGATTTCCATGTCTCTGCGCCGTCGGTCGATCGAAAGACGCCGCCCCCTTGAGTGCTGGCATACAACGTCCGTGGATCACCCGGTCGAATAAGAAGTGCCTGTGGCCCCTTGATGTATGGAGTGGTGATTCCCGCACTCGAATGGCGCCAAGTCTTTCCCCCATCACTAGTCTTGAAGACTCCGTATCCATTCGTGCCGACATAAACGGTCTCATCGGATACGGGGTCCACTTCCAGATTTGTGGGAAGTCCATCCACATAACCCAGTGGAGGGAGAATACTGGAGGGAACGGCAAAGCTGACGTCCTTCCAGGTGGCTCCAGCGTCCAGGCTCTTGTAGACGAAAACCCTATCCTTTCTCCCCCAGGGTTGGGCAAGAAGGTACATTTTCGAAGGATTTGACGACGCAATCTCAATCTCCTGGGCGTGCCCGTCAAGGACCCCTGTCATCTGGCGTGCCCATGTCCTGCCTCCATCCCTGGAGACCATCAATCCATTATCGGCTGCGCAGAGAAACAGAGTCCCGGTGAGGCTCGGGTGTACCTTGACATCGTTGATCACCGTATTTTGAAGACCTCGGTGCAGCTGAACCCAATTCTCCCCTTCGTCGTCGCTTTGCCACACGTTCCACCAGTCCGTGAGCAGGACCCGACCAGGCTGAACCGGATCAAATGCAATCTCCTCTACCGAATTGAGGGATGCTGCCCAGTTTCGAGCACTCTCCGGATCCAGCTCAAAACTTTCAACGGATTTCCAGCTTACGCCGCCGTTGTTGGATTTATATAGCCGATGAGGCCAACTTTCAGGATGGGAAGCCAGCAGGAGGACATCAGGGCTCCTCGGACTGACGGCAAGCGCCTTAAAAGTGTTGGGCTCCTGAAGGGGTCTGCCTAGGGCCTTCCAACGTGAGTCGGACTGATCAAGGACGTGGAGTCCACTGGTCTTCTCCACCAAGTGAAGGCGATTATGGGCATCAGAAATCATGTCGACCACCTGGAGGTGATCTGCTGGGAGACCCTGGTTGAACGGTGTCCACTGTCCGTTGGAAAACCGATAGGCACCTTGCATTGTACCAGCATAAAGGAAACCTTCATGATAGACAAGGGATGTGACCTGGGTCAGTTCGAGTCCGGCCAGATGTTCGATCTCAAGGTGCGGCACCGCCAGGGAAACCCGAAAGACGCCGTCCTGGTCCGTTGCCACCCATGTGTTGTCCTTCGCGAACGTGATCAGGTGGCTCCCCGCAACGCGTGCATTGTAACGGATTCGTCCCGTCCGCTTCTGCCAGGATTCGCCATGGTCCTCGGAAACGTAGAGGCCGTCGTCTGTGAGGAGGATAACTTGCTGCGAGTTCATCGGGTTGGACGCCAAATCAGCCACGGCGAATCCTTCCAAACCGAGACCTGCAAACTGGAAGTTGTCTCCTCCGTCGTGGCTCCGGAACACACCTGCCACATCAGAACCCACAAAGACATTGCCGAGGCTTGTCGGTTCGTACGCAATGGAAGTGAACCGACCTCCGCCTCCGTATCCAGCGGGTGTAAGATGAAGCTGTTGCGAGCTGCTGGGGCAGCCTGATTCTTCATTGGCTTGACGCAGGTTGGCTGGGGCTGACAGACTCGCTGTAAGCGTGGTCATTTCAAGTCCATTTCTCTGAAAGCCCTCGGCATGAAGGCCGAGTGGGAACACGAGAAGCAGAATCGATAACCACGCAACACTCCGGTGGAGATGGGACGGATGCATATAGGGCTGACCTCTTCAATGGAGTCCCGAGTGAACCTATTTTTTAAATTCCTTCTTGGGTTCTATCGGCAGGATCTTTTCTCCACTAAAGCTCGCGTGGTAATGCACGTAGGCGTGCTCCACAGAATCATACCCCTTCATCCAAACCGTGCCGGAAACATGATCCCCAAGGATACGCAGGCTGAGCTTTCCAGCCTTGGCATAGATCTTGGTTGGCAGGGCCATTGCCTCCGCCATCTTTCTGCGTTCCTTCTCTCTTTGCGTCAGGAAAGCACTCTTGTTCTCCAGGAGTGTCGGACTGAGAAAAAAGAAATGGACGTCAGGCTGTTTCAGGTAAGTCCTCTTGATGTCGCAAACGATTTCACTGCTGATGTCGGTCATCACCGTGTCTTCCGACAGCCAGAAGAAGCAGTTGTGACAATTGGTCTGAGGATACCCTTTAACAATAGCCAAATATGTATTGAGGCTGAGCGGGGCCGGCTGGTCCAATATGAGGAGTTCCCTGACCCCATCGAAACGTTCAGCTCCAGCGCTGCCGGACAATACGATCATGAATTGCTTGGGATTTCCCCCGGAATCGAAAAGAAGTTCCTGACCTCGAGCCGTCCAGGGGCATAGGACAAACCACATCAGCAAGCCAAGTGAGCTGAGAAATATCATGTTTCACCAATGTCTAGATGAGGGTTGGAAACGCAGAGTAGTTTTTCTCCATGGCCAAGAATGGTTTCTGTTATCATGAAGACACAAAACATGTAAAGTAGCAAAAACTGACCTGGAAAAATCGCAGAAAACAGGTTCCATCACTTGGAACGAAAGTCCACGTCAGGAATGGAACTACGGTCCCCAGATTTTCCGCTTCCTCCGCTTTAGCTACTCTCTTTATCCCAAATACGCCTTCTGTATCTCGGGATTGTGGGCGAGGTCCCGGGCAGAGCCCTCCATGACGATTTGTCCGGCTTCGAGGACATAGGCCCGATGGGCATATTTGAGGGCGATGCGCGCATTCTGTTCCACTACCAGGATGGTTGTACCGGCTTCATTGAGCTCCTTGAGCACCCTGAAGAGCTCCTGCATGAGCAATGGAGCCAGTCCCATGGACGGTTCATCCAGGAGTATGAACCGCACCCCGCTCATGAACGCCCTGCCCATGGCAAGCATCTGCTGCTCTCCACCGCTCAGAGTGTCGCCTCTCTGGTGTTTTCGATCTGCCAGCCTCGG
>JAAYUJ010000313.1 GCA_012517775.1 Deltaproteobacteria bacterium | reverse complement strand
TACCATATTCATTCATTTTCTCGAGAAATACCAATTGATCTCGTATGGCAAATCCTCAGGTCTTTTCCCTCATCGGGAGCATCCATTTTGTCTGTGGCGTTCATGGCCGGACGCGGGCACTCGATGCGGTGAGAAGCATTCTATTCCCGTGGCGGAACGTCACGGGAAGGTTGCCGCTCTTTGTATTGTCCTACCCGTGGCGGGAAGAGGGTGAAAGGCTCCGGGGCATGAGAACCAGCCAAAAGGCTGGGTATCTTGTGATCTCGCGGAGGCGAATCGGCTGTGACTTGTAAACACCCTGTTCATCTATTGGCCCACTCGCAACCACTGTCTGCAACACGAGGAAACACAGAAAGGAGATCAGATCAATGGTTAAGTTCAAGAGAATTGCGCTGTCCCGTTGCCCGGTTGTTTTCTTTGTACTGAGTATCGTGATGGTCGGGTTGTTGTATGTCTCACCCGCGGTTGCAGCCCAGGCTCAGAAGAGCACGGTCGAGCCATCGAAAGAGGTGACGGCCCCCCCTGCCGCCGCGAAGAAGGCCGTTGCCGCACCCAAGCTTGCCCCCGGGGAGAAGGTGAACATCAACACGGCGAGCAAGGAGAAGCTGGAGGCCCTTCCGGGCATAGGACCCGACAAGGCCCAGGCCATAATCGACGGGCGTCCCTACAAGAAGACGGATGACCTCATGAAGGTGAAGGGGATCAAGGGGGGCACATACGACAAGATCAAAGAGCACATTATGGTTGAATAGATGCACATCCTTGTGAAGGGTTCCGGGCTGCCGGGGGAGAGCGGAATGGAGCCTGGGGGTCTTCGCTGATTACCATGGTGAACAGGGCCGACATCGGAGTCGGATGAGGAAAAGACGGGAGTAATCATGGAACAATGAGGCAGGGAGGCAATTGCCCCGCGTCTCGGAAGAACTGCGTGACGGCTCCCCCTGCGGCGCCGTCACGATCCTTGTTCCAGCCGGGTTTACCACCCCTGCGGACTTTTCCTTTCTTATCCGAGCTCGTTTCAACTTCTTCGATGAGGGCTGGAAGGCGAATCTCCTGTAATCGTTGCGTCGATCACCTCTGCTTGGGAATTTCTCAGTCCGCGCCACGGTTTCGCAGGGCATCTTCTATCTTCTGCTTCCTCTGCAGGAATTCACTCCGATTCTCCGACTCCATTCTCAGTGCATCTTCAATGGCCTTGAGGGCGTCCTCATACCTGGAATTGACAAAGTACGCCTCCGCAAGAGTATCCAGGACATACGGAAGGGGACTGAGCTCCGCCGCACGAACGGCGAGCTCCAGGGCCTTGTGGGGGTCGAAATGGGGAGGGGGCGAGGTTGCATGGAGCCAGGCAAGGTTGTTGAGTATGGAAGGGTTGTCGGGGGACAGTTCCAGTGCTTTTTCCAGGACTGATCCGGCTTGCTCGACACGCCCCAGTTCGAAAAGAAGTCCACCGTATTCAGCCAGGAGCAGAGGGTTATCGGGGTTCCGCCGGAGCTCGACTTCGGCGAGAACGATCCGCGCTTCCAATTCCAGGTGCCTGTAGAATTCGGTCTCGTCAAGGTGGCTGCCGACAAAGAACAGGGCGCTCACAGCCAGGAAGAAAACGGCGGCCGCGCCGTAAAGCTTGCGGTTGTGCCTCTTGATAAGGGCCGGATTCCTGTAACAGTCGTTCAGAAAACTGATACGCTGACGAATACTGAAATGATGCCAGCTGGGAACATCATCGGTCCGTCCACTGTAATAGGCGATCTTCCTCAGAGACGAGACAAGACCGCCGGGATGTCCCATGAGCTCCAATGCGAAGGCGTCCGCCTGTCTTTCACTGTTGCGCATGAAGAATCCAAAGATAAAACGGAAATAGATGAGGAGCAGCAAGACGAAAGGCAGATTGTAGATCAGGGAAAGCAGGGTCACATGGGAGTGGTCGGGGGTCAGGAGCCAGTTGATTGCGCCGGTCTGAGTCAGAATGATGAGGAACAGCCCGTCATTGAAAGAAAAAGTGAGAGCCATGAAAGCGCTGAAGAGAAGCAGGTAGAAAATCATGTGATAGCGGCGGGCGTGTCCCATCTCATGGGCCATTACGGCGTGGAGCTCGTTGGTGTTCAGAATGGTGAGCAAGCCCCTGGTAATGAGGATGTAGCGGAGCCTGGGCAGGATTCCGAAAATCCCCGCTGTGAGCATTTCACCGCCGAAGAGCGGCCACAGCTTGAAATCAGCGACTCGGAATCCGTATCTGGTGCAAAAGGCTTCGAGGTCGCTGCGCAGAGGGCCGGGCTCAATCGATTCGCATCCCCAGACGGTGACGACGAGGGGGGGGGCAAGCAGTACAAAGCATATGAGGAGGGAATACGCAAGGAGAATCTGCCCCGCTTCCGTATGGAGGAACGTCTCGGATTTCATGGCGTGCACGACGTCGGATACGAGGGAGATGATCAGCCAGGGGATCAGAACCGCGATGCTGAAGGAGAGGTGTCCCTTGAAGTAGGCGAGCTTCGTGATGTGTGATCGGTGTATCCTCTGGTAGATGGGATGGCTGAACAACCAGACGGCGCAGAGATGAAGGATGAAAATTCCCAGGCCAAGAAGGTCCGTGAGGGTGATGGAGCGATCCGCCCACGGGAGCATTTGAAGGCAGGACTTGATGTGAAACACGTAGACATCGATCGCCAGGAAGCAGAGTGCCAGTACGGAGAGAGTGCCTTGAATGCGATGAAAACGCAGGGAGATGGCCGGACGGGGAATATCTTCGGCTGAGGCCCGCCTCAGGCTGTGAAACGATGCCCAGCAGATGAGGACGAACAGGAGAAACGCACCGGCGACAAGGAAAAGAGTCTCATGGGGCGGGCGCGGGTCCCGTGGTCCGGGTTGAGGAATGGAAAAAATAAGTAAAGCGGTAATGAAATAGAGGAGTTGGGTATACATTCACCTCTCTGCTCTGCAGTGGGTGCTTCGTATGATTCCATCCCAGTCTAAAGGGTGAATTTGATCTTTCCCTTTCCCAGAAGATCGTGGAGATGGAGAATCCCTATGGGGTGGGTCCTCTCATCGACCGCGGGCAAGACGGTGATGAGATGCTGTTCCATCAACTCCAGGGCATCGGCAACGGATTGATGCGCCAGCACGCTCCGGGGATTCGGAGTCATGACCTCGGAGATGGGCTTGCTCCAAAGATCGGGATGCTCATGGCATGCCCTCCGGAGATCCCCGTCGGTGAATATTCCGAGAAGTCCCCCGGAGTCCTCCACAATCAGGGTTGCGCCCAGACCTTTATGACTCATTTCCCTCAACGCTTCGGCGACCGATGCATTTCTGGCTACCATCGGAATCTGGTCACCTGTCCGCATGACTTGCGACAAGGGGACTTTGAGCCGTTCTCCCAGATGCCCTCCCGGGTGATAGCGGTGGAAATCCTGGAGCTGGAAATTCTTGAGCTTGATCAGTGCGACGGCCAGAGCGTCACCCATGGCGAGCAGTGCCGTCGTGCTCGCGGTAGGAGCCAGGCCCAGGGGACAGGCTTCCCGTGGGACTCCGGTGTAAATGGCGAGGTCGCTGTGGTGGGCCAACGTGGAATCCAACCTCCCGGTGAGAGCGATGACCCGAATGCCAAGGGCCCTGAGGCTCGGAATGATAATGTTCAGCTCATCGGTTTCCCCGCTGTTTGAAAGGGCGAGTACGATATCTTTGTTGCGCACCATCCCCAGGTC
>JAAYUJ010000312.1 GCA_012517775.1 Deltaproteobacteria bacterium | reverse complement strand
GGCATGCTCCACAGAAGCATGCCCACAACCTTTTCCGCCATGCAGGACTCACCGCACATTGGCGGTCTGTACCTGCACCTCCTTTTCCGGGACCCCACCCGCAGCCCCTCTCCCCGACCAGCTCGGACGCAGGTAGATGAAAAGAAAAACCTTTACTCGTGATCGTGCCTCCAGCCGTCAAACGGTCTGATTCTGCTCCTTGTGAAAACAAAAAAGGCCTACCCCGGGAAGCACGGTGTGCCTCACGCGATAGGCCCTTGCATGGGCAAGATAAATCATATGACCAGAACGAGGATCCCATTTCAGCTGCCAGTTGGAGTTTGCATTCGAGCGTTTCGCATCTACCGCCGAGTAGTCTTCATTCAGATCTCACGGTAGCAGCAGGCAAACAGAGGATGTGAACGAATTTCGGGCGATTAGCACATTGCTCGGTTCAGACAATTCCCGCCGTTGCCACCACCTCCTTTCGCATCAACCGTCGGCCTCGTGCAGAGTCACAACCCACAAAAGGCCAAGACACCAGGATCTTTCCCATCAGAAGGATGAGACAGGATACAATAGGGATCGCGACCTCTTATAAAGCACTGTGCTCAAAGTATCATGGAGAATATGTTAAAACAAGCACAAACCCCGATGGTGAAAATCGATTCTATCTATTATAATATGCCTTACGTATAGCCATATTCCAGAGATGGATGAGAGCCGTGGTAAAAAAGCTGGAGTGAACATGTTCACAATATGGGGGCTCATAATGGATTCCGGGTTATTGGGTAATCAGTACCTCAATGAGTGGGCTATTGCTTTATCCATCGGATCGCTCTGATCCCTGGGATAAAAATCTTTCTCGTAGTGCAATGGTCGGAACTATTCAGAAGGTCGCGGACGAGCATGCCGCGCTGACGATATGCATCATTTCTCTGCTGCACAGTACCTGAAAGTGAACACAAAAACAGATGTCCGTTTTTTATTTATTTCATCACGCCGGCGAAACGTCTTTTCTCAATAAGCAGGTCGGGATTCCAATGCCGATAGAGCATGCATCCAGATGTCGGGTATGGAAACCTGACCTATGAAGCAGTTGTCACCAGGATTTGTCGAGAAGCTACTGCCAAGCCCGGCATCCGTCGGCTTTTCGAGATGAATCAAGCCTGGAATGGCGACGGCACTAACAACCACTCCATGGCAGTGGGGTGTCCCTATTGAGGAAGTGGGGGTGCATCAGGTTCAGGGTCTCAATAGGCTTGTAGAAACTCTCGATGACATCCCCTTTCGAATGAACCAGCAAGGATCTCAGATGGGATTGGGGCAGCAGTGCAAGAGGATTTTAATCAGATGGAAAGATGAACCGTTTTGAGATGTGGAGATGAACTCGAAGCGATGGGGGCGGCCGGAGCCGGACAGATTCCGTATCGCCCCTTCAATACCCACTGCAACGGCCTTGCCGAGACGACGACACACCGCCGCACGGCTTGCTCCCTTCTGGGGTACGATGGTGCCGATCTTCTATCTCCTGCGGTATAGAAGCAGGATTTTCGTTCGATCAAAACTCCATGGAAGAACCTTGAGCGGCGATCACTCTGGAATACTTGCCTCAGTCAGACTGAGTGGTGGTCGCCCCTTGAGCATGTTGATGTCCACTTCACGACTGTTTCCAAGTATGCTTCGAGATCGCCATGATTCAACGGGCCGTCGCAATGCCGGCAAATTGAATCATGGCGTTGAATACAGATCTAAATCCATTTCGTTCGGTGTAAAACCTCCTTCTTATGAAGGTCGGCATACATCCTGCCTTCCTGTTGAGGCGAGGGACAATCGGATTGTGCCCTCGCCAGGCATAGGATCCTCACTCTTCTCCGACAGGTTCAACTCTCACCGCACAGACCTTGAATTCGGGGATCTTTGCGATGGGATCCAGTGCTGCTATGGTCAGTTCGTTGACCGGGACCTCCGCAAAGTGGAACGGGATAAAGATGATGCCTGCCTCGACAGAATCCCCTACGGACGCGGTGGCTTCGATCTTTCCCCGCCGTGAAATGACGCGAATCTTGTCCCCACTGCTGATTCCCATCCGATCTGCGTCCTCATCATTGATCTCCACCAGGCACTCCGGATAACGTTCGTTCAGTGCCACGGAACGGCGGCTCATGGTGCCCGTGTGATATTGGTACAAAACGCGGCCGGTAGTGAGGAGGAACGGATAATTCTCGTCCGTGCCCTCAGCTGGGGGAATCCACTCGATGCCGTGGAAAAGCCCCTTCCCCCGTGTGAAGCGATCCTTATGAAGGTATTTGGTTCCCGGGTGGTCTTTGGTGGGACATGGCCACTGGAGCCCGCCATTGACCAGGCGCCCGTAGTCCATTCCGCTGTACGAAGGTGTCAGGGCGGCGATTTCATTGAAAATTGCCGCCGCATCAGGATACGTCATATTCTTATAACCCATCTGCCGCGCTAGGTCGCAGAGGATTTGCCAGTCCGGACGAGCATCTCCCGGAGGTTCGACGGCCTTGCGAACCAACTGGACACGGCGTTCCGTGTTGGTGAATGTGCCGTCCTTCTCGGCGAAACAGGCGGCGGGTAACACAACATGGGCCAGCCTTGCCGTCCGGTTGAGGAAAATGTCCTGGACAACCAGGAAATCAAGGGACTTCAGGCCCTCGATCACATGATGGGCATCCGGATCACTCACCACAGGGTTTTCCCCCATGATGTACAAAGCCTTAATCACCCCCTTCCCGGCAGCATCCACGATCTCCACAATGGTCGAACCAGGTTTCTCCGGTAGGCTCTCCACTCCCCACGCCTTCGCCATTTTTTCCCGATTCTCACTGGAAGTCACCGGCTGGTAGCCGGAAAACACGTTGGGGAGGCCGCCCATGTCGCAGGCGCCCTGAACGTTGTTCTGGCCGCGAAGGGGATTGACTCCGCCCCCTTCAATGCCGATGTTGCCGCAGAGCATGGCCAGATTGGCGACGCTCTTGACGCCGTCGGTGCCGTTGATGTGCTGAGTAATTCCCATGGCATAGAGGATGGAAGCCGCGGGTGCTCCGGCATACAGCCTGGCGGCGGCGATCAGATCGTCTTTGGGGATGCCGCTGATCTCCTCCACTCTTTCAGGGGTGTAGGTGGACACCGCTTTTTTCAGATCCTCGAAACCCTCCGTTCGATCGGCAATATACTCCTTGGCATGCAGCCCTTCTTTGATGATCACGTGCATCATACCATTGAGCCAGGCCACATCACTCCCCGGCTTCGGGCGCAGCCAGAGTTCCGCGTGATTGACCAGTTCGATTTTCCGGGGGTCGGTGACAATCAGTTTGGTTTTGCCGCTCCTGACCGCCCTCTTGATGGCAGACGCAATTACGGGGTGCATACCGGTTGTGTTGGTCCCTGTAACAAGTACCACGTCCGACTTTTCGATCTCCTCAATGGAATTGGTCATCGCACCGCTTCCGAAAGCTGCGGCCAGACCGGCCACGGTAGAGGAGTGTCAGAGACGTGCGCAGTGATCGATATTATTGGTTCCGATCACCGCCCGGGCGAATTTGTTCATCAGGTAGTTCTCTTCGTTGGTGCAGCGGGCGGAGGTGAAGAAGGCTATGGTATCAGGGCCTGACTCTGCCTTGATGTTCCCCAGCCGTTCAGCAACGAGTTTCAGTGCCTCGTCCCAGGAGGCTTCGCGAAAGCCCTCTCCCTCGCGGATGAGAGGAGTTTTGAGCCGATCCGGGTGGTTGATCCAGTCATACCCGAAGCGGCCTTT
>JAAYUJ010000311.1 GCA_012517775.1 Deltaproteobacteria bacterium | reverse complement strand
CTAGGGAAATAGTACGGTCGGACTCCTGACTCTTTCCGCTCTGGGTGGGCACGACAAACCTGTGCCCACCGCCGGCCAGGCGGTCGCGATGTTTTAGCAGTGGACTGGCAATGAGGTTGTGGCCATCATCGTGATGATTCGTGAAGCCGTGATTTGTCTGGATCTGATGATGGTAAGCCCCTGGAAATCACCGGAATTCCGGGGCTCAATGAGGTTTGCACCAACATTGTCTTGCCCCTGCGTCTGACGGCGTCGGAAATGCATTGTTTTCTCGACATGGTGTCGATTCAGACGTTTCTATATGTGCCAGCCGGGCCGCTCACTCATCCATTTACAGACGTTTTTCTGAAGCCAGCCTTCCAGGTTCCGGCCCAAACGACTCTCCGACGATTGGATGAACACCTGCGGCCATCCCGTATGGCTTCTCGGAACCTTCGTCGATCCCCATCGCTTCGAAGGAACCTGCTGCAAGGCGGCGGGCTGGGTTTCGGTCGGCCATACGCGGGGACTCTCAGGAGCGTCCGGACGCCACATCATCTGTCGGTATTGAAAAGGGAATACTCAATGTTTACAATGCAATGGGAAAATCGGCATAAGCTTCTCAAAAAGTCCCGATTACGACTGCTTCGTAGATCGGGTTTTCCTGCCCGACATCTGGGCGTGAACGTGGTCGGGATTGGAATTCTGACCTGCTTATTGAGAGAGTACAATCAGCAGATTCAAGAAAATGACTGTTCTCACTGATTTGAAGCAGTCTGGGGCATATGTGGGGGGCTTGTCTCTTAGCAGCCATGACTTTACACTCTTATCCCCCTTTGCGGATTGGACCATGATCAACGCCAGGGGTCTTGCTTACCGGATTCTTCTTCATCTTGACCGCAAGGCATCCCATCCGGACCGGCTGGTTCGTGGGGCCATGGACCGTTACGGGGGCCTGGAGGACAGGGAGAGGGCACTGCTCACTGAACTGGTCTATGGAGTCGTACGATGGCAGGGGAGACTGGACTGGCACATCGATCAGTTGAGCCGGGTGAAGCCCGACAGGATCGCACCACCAGTCCGCATCCTTCTACGACTGGCCTTGTACCAGATTTTGTTTCTGGACCGCATTCCTGCCCATGCAGCGGTCAACGAAGCGGTGAAGATTGCGAGAGCGACCCAGCCTCCTTTTCTGACAGGCTTTGTCAACGGCATCCTCCGGGAAGCGATTCGTGTCGGCGAGGATTGGAAATGGCCTTCCATGACAGAGAATCCGGCCGAATATCTGGCGGTGACCACTTCTCATCCGCTCTGGGTGGCGCAGCGATCCATCCATGAACTGGGCTTCGAAGAGGCCACGCGATTCCTCTCCACAAACAATGAAGTGGCTCCTCTGGTTTTCCGGGTAAACACCATGAAGACAACGGCGGAGCAAATGGCAGCCAAGCTGCGGGATATTGGAATTCCTGGGGGGCCTTCTCCCTTCCTGCCGGATTCCATCCGCGTGACGGGACCGCGGATGGATCCATTTCGCCTGCCTGGCTTCCGGGCTGGATGGTTCCAGGTTCAGGACGAAGCGTCTCAACTGGTGAGCCACATTCTCGCACCACGGCCTGGGGAGCGTATTCTTGATCTCTGCGCGGGTTTCGGCGTCAAGACGACCCATGTGGGAATCCTGATGGGAAACGAAGGGGAGATTGTCGCCCTGGATGAGGCCCCCTGGAAACTGGAGGAATTGAGAGAAAACGCCTGTAGGCAGGGAATCGACATTATCAGAGTGCATCCGGGTGATGCCTTGCAGATTCAGCCTGCGCGATTGGGGACTTTCGATCGTATACTTCTTGATGCCCCCTGCAGCGGGTTTGGAACTCTTCGACGCAACCCGGACATTCGATGGCGCCGCCATGTCAAGGACCCCTATCGCTTTTCCCTTCTGCAGCAGAAGCTTCTGCGGCACGCAGCCCTTTTTGTGAAAGAGGGCGGAATACTCGTCTATGCAACATGCACCACCTTTGCGGAAGAAAACGAGGCCGTTGCGAGTCAGTTTCTCCGGACCCATCCAGGTTGGATGCCGGTGCCCGTTGAGGATTCTCTTCCGGAGGAGTGCCATTCTCTTTGCGAAAATGGCTGCTTCAGGTCCTGGCCTCACCGGCATGCAATTGACGGTTTTTTTGCCGCAAAATTCCAGAGGAATGCATGACTGCATGATGCCATGCCTATTTGTTGGTCTTATATGGCACCGGATTTGCTCATTATGCTGCTTGATCCATGACCTGGACTCAGGAACGGGCGCGGGTCACGGCAACGGAAGACTTCATCCAAGGAGTGTCATGTGCTCAAGAAAGTATTGTTACTGGTCCTGGGTTTTGGATTGATTACAGGAGGGATTGCCGGGATCGCCACGTCACTTGTCAGCGAGCGGAACAGAGCGGCGGTCAGGGAATTAGAGGCGGTTCAGGAGAGAACGAGAGCGGCCATCCAGGAGGAACAGAGGAAGCTTGACGAGAAGCGCAAAGAGATCGAACGGATGGCGGCGGAGGTCGAGGCGGAAAAGCAGTGTCTCCAGGTCGAACGTCGACTGGCGGACGGGGTCAACAGAGGCGGAGAAGCGGATTCGAAAGACACGGAACGGCCGATTGCCGGAACTCAATCTGCACCACCTGGGAAAAACGGCGAAGGCTCGGTATCCAAAAGGAAAGAGCAGCCTGCTTCCCCAGTCGGCGTCGGAGAGCCGCAAAGGAGGGTCGAAAGGAAGGCGGTCCCCCGCAGATCGGTGGCGGCGAAGTCTCCAAGAGCCGGTCAGGAAAATTCAGAAACGCGCTGGATCTCCAGAAAAGCCAGTCTCGAGGCGGCCAGACTGTTCGAGCCGGTGGAATACTACAACCGGTATAGCCGCCACCTGGTTCTGGCAGAGCCAATCGGCCCTGTCGACGGGTCTATGCGTGTCAGAGTTCGCATTTGGAAGGAAGACAGGCTTGTAAAGGACACCTGGTTGCATGTCCCTCTGGGTCACATGCATCATCTGCAAACCCCGTGGCTCTGATCAAAGTGAGGCACCCGCAGGACTGCAGCCTCACCCCCCTGCGCTGTCGACACGGCGATGTGTCACCATGATCATCCACCAGCAGACCAAAGGAGAGGTCCATGCCTCTGACAATCATGCTTTCTTTATGCAGCATCTGCATCATCACCGGCATCTTCCTCGTCTTGAAGGCCATTTCCATGCGATCACCCGGTGAAAGATCTCCAGGACGGCATCGAGAGTCTGCGCTCAACGAGGATGTGGAGGCACTCGCTGATTTGGAGGAAGCGGTCCCTCTGCAGTTTCTGGAGGAGAGTCAAACGCGCGTTCGACGGATTTCAAACGCATCACAGCCCTGTCCAATGGAGTCAAGGCGGGTTGAGGATCCAGGTGATAAAGGGGCGTCAAAAAGACCCCCGGCATTCTGGAACTTGCTGACAGCACCGTTCCGGGCTTTGAGGCAGAAGGAGAGGGAACCGGACGGGGGGACGACACTCGATGAGCCGGCATCCAGCGGGATCGTCCTGAATCCGAGAAACCCCATAAAGCATGCCGTGCCTGCTCTGAAGAGAAACGAGCCATAGGGTTCAGGATGTCCGCAATG
>JAAYUJ010000310.1 GCA_012517775.1 Deltaproteobacteria bacterium | reverse complement strand
TGCGGCTTCCCGCAATTTGTTCCGGTTCCTTGCTCCCCTCCTCCAACCTGAAGGGTGCCTCCTGCATAAGTTCAACCCTGACGGGACCCTGGCTTCTTCCTGGCATCCCTGGTATCACGAAGGAGAACCGCAGCTGCCTATCCAGGAGGATTCCACCGCACTGGTGATCTGGGCACTCTGGCAACACTTCGCCTTATATCGGGACTTGGATTTGATCAGAGAATTATACCGGCCTCTGGTCAAGAAGGCAGCGGACTTCATATGCCGGTATCGCGACTCTGAGACGCAGCTTCCGTCTCCTTCCTACGATCTGTGGGAAGAGCGCAAGGGGATCCTGAGCTTTACGGTAGGTGCCGTGTTTGGCGGGCTGACTGCAGCTTCCCTGTTCTGCAGGGTTTTTGGAGAAAATGAGAGAGCAGCTCAATATCAAGAGACTGCGGCTGAAATCCGGGATGCTGCCTCGCGCCATCTATGGAGGGAGGACTTACAGCGCTTTTGTCGCATGATCCATCGCGACGTGCATGGGAATTGGGTAATCGACGCTACATGCGACTCGAGCCTCTGGGGTCTGTTTGCCTTCGGTCTCTATCGCGCGGATGATCCACGCATTATGGCGACCATGGCAACCCTGAAGGAAAGGCTTTGGGTGCGGACCCCGGTTGGAGGCATGGCCCGTTATGAAAATGATACCTACCACCGCGCAAGCGAGGAGTTTCCAGGCAACCCATGGTTCATCTGCACCCTGTGGCTCGCGGACTATTACCTCGAGAGAGGCCTTGGCGATGAAGATCTTGCCGAGGCACACAAGCTGGTCTCCTGGGTCGCCGAGAAGGCTTTACCATCAGGTGTTCTTGCAGAGCAGTTGAATCCAATGACGGGGGACCCGGTTTCCGTATCTCCCCTCACCTGGAGCCATGCCACCTATGTTACGACCGTCCATCGTCTTCTGAGACGGATGGCCGGGGAGGGGACGCTGATGGAAGGAGAAGCGGCACACCTGTTCAATCTGCCCACCACAGACTGGATCACCGGGCTGTATCATCAGGCGTGTGATTCGATTCACGGCATTTGCAGGCTTTAGTGCGAGCGGAAAACAGGATCAGAGACCCATCCAAAGCGGAACCGTACTCCCCGTATTCTCCAGAAACTCTCCCATATTCGAGCTTGAGATTGACAGTCCGAGCATTCTCTGATATTTTTCGCACACTTCGACAAGGACCAGAAGTCTCCGATACCTTTCCAGAATCACGCAACTTCACAACAAAGAGGAGGATCTCATGAAAAAGGTGGCTTTCGTCCTTTTGGCGCTTTTTATCGCCTTTGGAACAGCACACGCGGCGGGTCCCGTGAAGATCGGTCTGATGGGGCCCATGACGGGTTCGTGGGCGAGCGAAGGACAGGAGATGAAGCAGGTGCTGGATCTCTTGTGTGAAGAACTCAATGCCAAGGGCGGTTTGATGGGGGGAAAAGTCGCCGTGATAAGCGAGGACGACGGCGGAGATCCCCGCACGGCATCCCTTGCTGCTCAGAGACTCGCAACGCAAGGGATCACTGCGGTCATCGGGACCTATGGTTCTGCCGTCACGGAAGCAACACAGAACATCTATAACGAATCGAAGATCATTCAGATTGCGAATGGCTCCACCGCCATTCGCCTTTCGGAAAAGGGTCTGAAATATTTCTTCAGAACTTGTCCCCGTGACGACGAACAAGCCAAGGTTGCTGTTGCAGCCATCGAGAAGCTCGGAGCAAAGAAGCTCGCCATTTTGCATGACAACAGCACATACGCCAAAGGACTCGCAGATGAAGCCAAGGGGCTGCTTGCAGGAAATAAGGGCGTGCAGATTGTCTTCTTCGAGGCGTTGACCCCCAAAGAACAGGATTACACTGCTATTCTGACCAAGATGAAGGCTTCGGGGCCTGATTTTGTGTTCTTCACGGGGTACTATGGGGAGGGCGGTCTGCTCCTGAAACAGAAAAAGCAGATGAACTGGAATGTGCCTTTCCTGGGCGGCGATGCCACCAACAACCCGGATCTTGTCAAGATCGCCGGAAAAGAAGCTGCTGCCGGCTTCTATTTTCTGAGTCCGCCGCTTCCAAAGGATCTTCCCTCTGAAGAGGCAAGAGCTTTTCTGGCTGCTTTCACCAAGAAGTATGGAAATCCCCCCAATTCAATCTATCCGGTTCTTGCGGGAGACGGCTTTCGCATCATCACGCATGCCATTGGGCAGACCAAATCCACGGAACCCGGCAAGCTGGCTGATTATCTTCGAACCGGACTCAAGGACTTCCCCGGCCTAACCGGCAAGATTTCATTCAATGACAAAGGTGATCGAATCGGTGAAGTCTACAAGGTCTACAAGGTGAATGAAGAGGGGCAGTTCGTGCTTCAGCCTTAATGCCTGTCTTGTTATGCGGAGGTGAACATCTTCCCATCACCCTGCCCCCTGTCTGGGAGAATTCGGCGACACGGCGGGCAGGGCAAGAACCCTGTCCACTTTTCCGCTTGAATCACATGTCGTATTCTCCTGCGAAGGGAACGTTTGATTGCATCATAAGCCGGCTACTGTGGACTGAGCGAAGGAGGCCATGGAGCAGTTTTTTCTGCAGTTGACGAACGGCCTCGCCGTGGGAGGCATTTATGCCCTTATCGCCCTGGGGTATACGATGGTCTACGGTGTTCTCAAGCTCATCAATTTTGCCCACAGCGATCTCTTCACCCTCGGAGCCTACCTCGGGCTGACCCTCCTCACTTCCATGGCACTGACAGACCGGGTGGGGCCATTCTGGGGAACACTGATCCTTGCAGTCATGGTCATGAGTCTGATTGCCCTGGTGGGCGCCCTCCTGGACAGAGTGGCCTATCGTCCTCTGAGGCAGTCTCCCAGACTTTCCGCCGTTGTGTCGGCATTGGGTGCTTCCATTTTCCTTCAGAACACGGTCATGCTGATTTACGGCGCCCGATTCCAGGTCTATCCGCAAGATATTCTGCCTTCCACTGCTATACGGGTTTTGGGACTCGACATACCCCTGGTAAGAGTGCTCGTCCTTTGCACCTCAATCCTTATGATGCTGGCACTTTACTTCTTCATACAGAGGACGAGAATCGGGACCGCCATACGCGCTGCAGCCATTGACCAGGGAGCGGCGCGTCTCATGGGCATCGACGTGAATCGCGTCATTCTCATGGTTTTCCTGGTGGGACCCGCACTGGGAGGAGTTGCTGGGCTTATGGTCGGGTTGTATTACGGCCAGATCAATTTCACCATGGGATGGGGTTACGGGCTCAAAGCTTTTACAGCTGCCATTCTTGGAGGGATCGGTAACATACCGGGCGCTATGGTGGGAGGCATCCTGCTGGGTATCATCGAAGCCATGGGAGCCGCATATCTCTCCATAGCGTGGAAGGATGCCATTGCGTTTTGCGTCCTGATCCTGATTCTGATTTTTCGTCCCACCGGGCTGTTGGGGGAGCGGGTAGCCGAAAAGGTATGATAAATCGACGTCATGTCATCTTTCTTGTCTCCGCGGCTGTTTTCGCTTCCTTGCCGCTTTTTCTCAATACCTATTGGGTGGATGTTCTCAATAGCATTGGGATGTATTCCATCCTGGCTCTGAGCCTGAATCTCATCGTCGGCCATGCGGGGCTGTTCAACCTGGGGCATGCGGCGTTCTATGCCATAGGCGCCTACACCGCAGCCATCCTGAACACCCGTTGCGGCATACCTGTTGTCCTGCTGATTCCTGTCTGCGGATTCACCGCAGGCTTGTTCGCTCTGATCATCGCTCGCCCGATCATCCACCTGAGAGGCGACTACCT
>JAAYUJ010000309.1 GCA_012517775.1 Deltaproteobacteria bacterium | reverse complement strand
GGCCAGATCCCAGGCCGCATACCACGGGTACTCCCACTTGTCGGGCATGGAGATGATGTCGGCGTTCAGCATGTGGAACCACTCCGTGTTCCGCATGCCGCGGGGGTTTGCGTCGAGCAGCGGATGGCTCTTGTGGTCGATGAGCCACTGTTCGAGGTCGAAGAAGTAATACTGCTTGCTCCAGAGCATCCCCGCCAGCGCCTGGCGGTGCACCCGGCGCTCGTCCTCGGTGAGCGATCCCGGCGTGATCCGCTCGTAGAACTCGTCCGCGTCTCCGATCCGGCTCTCGAAGACCTCCTCGAAGCCCTTGAAGGCATCTTTGGCCCGGGTGGCTGTGAGACGGAGGCGGACCATCCGGCTTTCGCCGCCCGGCACGTCCAGGATATAGTGGGCCGCGGCCTTGGTCCCCGTTCTGGCGGGATTCACCGCTTCGCCATTTCCCTCGATGATGTATGCGTGGAACGCATCCTTGACGTAGGGAGACGCGCTGGGTTGGCCCCAGAGACGCTGCGCATTGCTATCATTCTCTGTGAACAGCAGCTCCGGGCCTCCATCGCAGGTCAGCCAGGTGTCGCCCAGTTCATGGTGGGAGGCTTGAATGACGCCCGGCGCCACTTCGCGCAGGGACGGCCTGCGATCGTCCTCGCCCCAGGACCAGGTGTTCCGGAACCAGAGCGTCGGCAGCAGGCGAAGGCGGGCCGCATTCGGCCCGCGGTTGTGCACGGTGAACCGGATGAGCACGTCTTCCGGGCCTTCCTTGGCGTATTCCACGAACACGTCGAAATAGCGGTCGTCGTCAAACACGCCGGTGTCGAGGAGCTCGTACTCGAACTCCTCCCGGGACCGGCCCCGGTTCGTTTCGACCAGTTCCCGGTAGGGAAACTCGCGCTGCGGGTACTTGTACAGGTATTTCATGTAGGAGTGGGTGGGCGTGCTGTCGAGGTAGAAGTAGTACTCCTTCACGTCTTCCCCATGGTTCCCCTCGCTGTTGGTGAGCCCGAACAGCCGCTCCTTGAGGATGGGGTCGCGCTCGTTCCACAGCGTCAGGGCGAAGCAGAGGAGCTGCTTGCCATCGCAGATCCCTCCAAGTCCGTCCTCTCCCCATCGGTAGGCCCGCGAGCGCGACTGGTCATGGGAGAAATAGTCCCAGGCGTTGCCGTCCTCGCTGTAGTCCTCACGGACCGTGCCCCACTGACGCTCGCTGAGGTAAGGCCCCCATTTCTTCCAGGGGATTCCGGCCTCGCGCGCGTCGTTCAAGCGCTTCTGCTCGGTGACGTCTACTATTTCAGTCGTCATTTCTCGCCCCCCATTCTGTTTTAGTTTGCGCCGATCCTGACAAAAACCTTGTTGAGACGGATTCAAACCATTTCTTCCCGAAAGGAGAGCAACCAATCCGAAGATTTCCAAGATTGCAGTTGATTCCCTTCCGTCAGGGCTGTGTAACAGAACATTCTCCCCTATCAACGCAACGACTTTACCTCAAGAGAGGGGTTTGAAAATCACTGGCTTGCAGGAGCCATGCTCCAGCCCCTATCGCGCATGACACCTGCTGCCGATCCAATCACGTTTAAGAAGTGAAGCCTATTGCCTGGCAGCACTCAGGGCTGCCTGGAGTTTGGCCTCATCGTCATGGGAGAGAGATGTCTTGAGAATCTTTCCACCCGTTCCCTTGATCTCATCCAGCACTTTGTCCGGCGTTGACTTTCTCACCAGAACAAATAGCGCGGAACTTCCGGGAGTCATCTGAGCGGCAAGCTCTTTCATGAATTTGTCGTCGATGCCCACATCCGTGAGTGCACCGGAAACGGCCCCAGTAGCTGCGCCAACCGCGAACCCGAGAAGGGGGTTCAAAAAAATCAGGCCGACCAGGGATCCCCAGAAGCCTCCGCTGACTGCGCCGGCGGTCGTAAGATTGACAGCCTGGTGCAGTTTGACCTTGCCCTTGTCATCTTTGACCGCAACCACGGCGTCCTCCAGATCAATCAGGTAGTCCTTTTGCAGCTTGGCCAGCATGAGGCGGACTTCTTGTGCCTTGAACGGATCATCGTAACCGATGACGACTAAAGTGCTCATTATGGATCTCCTCTCTTAGGGGTAGCTATTCGCGAATTTCGCCAAGAGGTTGACCGATCACGGGAACCGCCGCCAGCCACGTCAGTACCCCTCTGATGCCCTCGGTTCTTGTGAACCTTGCCTTCATGCTGACGAGCTCTACCGTGCCCCCTGTCCTTAACCTCTCGTGAATGACTCCTATTTCTCGATGCGGGTGATCTTCGTGCCCTGCAGCCCGAGTCCCGCCATCAGCCCTTTCTGGTCGAACACGAATCCGTATATGTCGTCCCGAAGTGTAGTGGTTGTGAGATTCTTTCCCATGCCCTCATCGACGACAACAACCGTTGGTCCCACACCGATTTCCCATCCGGATGTCTTTTTAAGATAATTCAGGGCCGATTCAGTCATGATGAAGAGGGCGTAGCCGTAGGACTGAGCACCGGCCTGCAGACCGTATGACGCCTGAACGGTGTTATAGTAGCCCACAGTCTTCCCTTTTATGCGAAGGCTTCCCTCACCAAATTGCCCCCCAACGACAAAGCCGGCCTTGACAATGTGGGGGAACACAAGAATGCCTTTCGCTTTTTTTGCCAGCATCTTGGCTTCGGGTCTCCTGGCGTAGAGCTTCTGCAATGCGGAGTTGACATCACGATTGATTTCCGCCGCCGTTGCCGCAGCAGCCGGGCCCGGATTCATGGGGCTCATGATCAACACTGCAAGGACCAAAGCTAAACTTGCCAATCTCAGGTATCCCATCATCACATTTTCTCCTTTTCACGAATGGCTTCGAAAACATCATGACAAAACAGAAATGGCCCCGTTGACCCTCAGATGGACTTCTTAAAAGTCATTCTCATCAGGCCCTTATGGATCGTTTCACGTAGCGCTGACCGGTGACATTTTCAGTCTATGTGAACCACGGCGGAAAGGATATTGGACCTTGGTCCAATGGGGGAGAAGGCAGTCGAGGAACAGGTCCCCAGCTTTCCCACCACACGAAGGCGGTCTGTATTGGATTAGGCGCCCATCATTGCTGAGTGCCGATCCAAAGAACAAAGGTTCCAGTAACAAGTCCCTCCTACCTGCCTCTCTAGGCATGACGGTTGGTATGCGGACAGGCTTCTTGCGCAGCTGTAATGAGTCATTCTGCCGGATCGAGGGGGCTCAATTGGGGATTCAATTTCTTTGACTGCCTCGGTCATGTGGTTTAAAGAGAAAAAGCGATTGGAGAAGAACGGTTGAATTATCCGAGCGGGCGCAAGCAGCTATGACACTCACGAAGTACACAAGGCAAGCATTCGTATCCCTCTTGGCGGGACTCCTGTGCCTTGTCTTTTTTCAGGACTCGTTCGCATCGCTTCCCCAAAAGAGGATTCTGATCCTCTTCCCATATGAGAGCAACTCTCCCGGTTTCATCAGTTTCGACGACAGTCTTCGATCCACTCTGACGGGCATGAAAGAGTACCAATTTGAATTTTACGTTGAATGCATGGACCTGACCAGGTTCCCCAATGAACGCTACCACGACAAACTCGTTGAATTGTACCGCGAGAAGTTCGCCGGCCTCAAGATTGACCTGATTGTCGCCATATTGCGTTTGTCTCTCGATTTCCTGCGTGACTACGGCCAGAACTTCTTTCCTGAAACCCCTGTTGTTTACTTTGAACATGACCCGCGATTCTTCGGCGACCGAACATCAATGCCGAATACAGCCCTGGTGAAGGGTGAACTGGATATGGAAGACACTCTGGCTCTTGCCCTCCGTTTACAGCCGAATGTCCGCCATGTCTTTATCGTGGGCGGAGCGTCAAAATACGATCAATCACTGGATGCCTTGGCCAGGCAGGCCCTTCACCGCTTCGAAGACCAGGTACAATTCCACTACTTATCGGGGCTCCCGATGGATGATCTCATCCATCGGGTTTCAAGCCTGCCTGAGAACTCCATGCTGTTTTACCTCTCGATTTTTCGGGATGGCAGCGGAAAAGCCTTCAGGTCTCCGGATGCCCTGGCTCTCATTTCCAGGCAGGCGAACGCACCG
>JAAYUJ010000308.1 GCA_012517775.1 Deltaproteobacteria bacterium | reverse complement strand
GCCGACTATATCCTTCTCACACCCAACCAGATTTACCTCACCGGAAAGGGCCCCGGAGTGACGAACATGACTCTCTGGGGGGCGGACGACAGGATTTCCGCCATCTACGATATCGAGTCCATTCCCGATGTCTCGCGAATTGCGGCCAAGCTCCGGGAAGTGCTGCCGGAGGAAAGGGACATCCGGGTCCACGCCGCCCATGACTCGATCACACTCACCGGAAAGGTGGGAAGCACCAACGGCGTCGCCCACGCCCTGGCGGTTGCCGACGCCTTCAAGGCCAGGCCCGACCAGAAGATCATCAACCTCATCGAGGTGGGCGGGGTGCAGCAGGTCATGCTGGAGGTCCGGGTTGCGGAAATGTCCCGATCCCTCGGCAGGCGCCTCGGGATCAATTTTGTCGCGGGCAACAATGGAAGCATCGGGACCAGCCTCATCGGGAACCTGGGAACCATCAATCAGTTCACCGGCGGCGGGACCGCAGGCAACCTGGATCTCAAGTTCTCTGAAGCGATAAACACTCTGTTCCATATCGCGGGGGGGGACTTCACTTTCACCCAGTTCATGGATGCCTTGAAAGAAGAGGGGCTCATCAAGGTCCTCGCCGAGCCGAACCTCATCACCCTGAGCGGGCAGGAGGCGAAATTCATCGCAGGAGGCGAATTTCCGGTTCCGGTTCCCCAGGGTCTCGGCACCGTGGCCATCGAGTACAAGGAATTCGGGGTGGCTCTTTCCTTTACACCCACGGTGCTGAGGGACCGGAGGATCAACGTACAGGTCCAGCCCGAGGTATCCGAGCTTGACCTTGCTTCGGGAACCACTATCGGAGGGACTGCCGTGCCGGGTATCACCAAGAGAAGGGTCAGTACGATGGTCGAGCTCGCGGACGGACAGAGCTTCGCCATTGCCGGGCTCCTGAGTGACTCGGTCAGGGAGACGGTTTCCAAGTTCCCCTTTCTCGGGGAAATCCCGGTTCTCGGCGCCATGTTCAGGAGCACTTCATACCAGAGAAATGAGACGGAGCTGATCGTCATTGTGACGCCGCACCTGGTGAAACCGCTGGATATGGCGAAACAGAAGCTTCCGGGGGAAGACTACGTGGACCCGACCGATGCCGAGTTCTACCTGCTGGGGCTTCTGAAGGGACGTTCCGTCTATGCGCCCGCCTCTCCCCTCGGGCTGAAAGGCACGACGGAAGGGGAGTTCGGCCACGCTGTCCCAAAGTTCTAGGAACCTGTTTCAAAATGGGATGATCGAGCCGGTTGGCTGTTCGTGGCGAAGAGGTTTTCAGTGCTTTTCGCCTCGCTTCGAAATGACGATTGAGACTAGGAAGAGTCGGGTATGGAAACCCGACCTACTGCCGGTGTTGTGGAGGCGAAAGCTCGTAGGTCGGGATTCACATCCCGACAAAGAAAGCTTCGGGTCTGAAAACCTGACCCGATGTCAGTTCAGTCTATGGGAGTAAGCCCTTTGGAGGAGAGGTGATATGAAGGTGACGGTGCTGCTGCTGGTCCCTCTTGCCCTGGTCCTGCTCGGTTCCCCTGTTCTTTCGGATTCGTACGGTCCCTATTTTCAATGCTATCCCCCCGAAAGGGACACGTTCGGAGACGCCTTCAGGATGGCCAGGGACGGCCAGATCCTGGACCCGGATGCCGGTTTGAACCTTGAGCCCGTGGAAGGTCTGGAGGGGAGGGCGGCGGAGGGAATCCACGAGAAATACATCGAGAGCCTTGGCAAAAAGGCTGGCGGTGGCGGCGGCGGCGGGACCGTGGGTTTTGTTCCGCTGATCACCGGCGGCGCTATGGGTCAGTGATGCTGATCCGATCCATAACTCGCAAATTTCAAACTGAAAAATGCCTGACTTGACGCCCATGGGCGGAAGCCGGCATTCAGTCTTGTCGCTTTCTTTGGACCCGCGGCTCCCGCCTAATGCCCGCGGAGAAAAACCCGGCCGGCGTGACGGCATTACAGACCTTTCGGGGCACCCTCCGGGTTTCTCAATTTGGATTTCACCCTCTCCAGCTCTCCCCCGTCAACAGGCAGGACTCACGACATCGTGAAATTCATAATGAACTCAGGTGGAGAGGGAAGCAGACCGATCCAAACCGGAATGACTGCTTCCCCCTTGGCTGTCTACATGCGATTCTGCTCGAAAATGTCGGTGATGAAGCCTTCATGCCCGTCTGTGGCGGCATCTCGGTAGATCTCCTCGTAATACCGCATATCTCGGGCATCCCCGTCATGGGCGATCCCGTTTGAGAGATAGAGCGAAATGACGGCCCCGCGATGGATGAACCAGAGGATGTCGTCCCCGTCGGACCTGGTGTCGTGCAGGTCCCAGAATGTCCTGGCAACCCACACTTCGTTTTCCCATCCGTTTGCGCAGTTG
>JAAYUJ010000033.1 GCA_012517775.1 Deltaproteobacteria bacterium | reverse complement strand
GTACGAGTAACGGTTACCCAACAATCTGCCCATTTGTTGCGGGCCAACTCGCCTGTCTGTGCCGCATGATCCGGGTCGGTAAAGACTCCGAACAAAGTCGGACCGCTGCCACTCATTAAGGCTCCCGCCGCCCCATGCTCTGCAAGCCATTCCTTCATCGTCGCAAGGATAGGATATTCGAGCAGGGTCACTCGTTCGAGGTCGTTCCGCATCACACTGGAGAGGTCCCATGGCCGGTCCAGAAACGCACGGAGTTTAATGTGCGCTGTCCCCCTTGTCAACTGCAAACTTCGATAGACCCAGGCTGTAGAAACCTTCAGCGGCGGGTTGATAAGAACAAGGTGGTATTCAGGAACACCCGAAACCTCCTGGAGCAAATCACCGATACCGGTAGCCAGTGCGGGCCGTCCGTGCAGAAAAAAAGGCACATCCGCCCCAATCCCGGCAGCAAGCGCGTGGAGCTGTTCCTTCCCGAGTGGCTCGCCATGCAGAAGATTGAGTGCTGTCAGAACCGACCCCGCATTACTGCTTCCCCCCCCCAACCCAGCCGCTACGGGAATCTTCTTCCTCAGCCGAAGCCTCACCCCTTTTCCTGATGGAACGGTCCTCAAAAACAGCTCGGCAGCTCTCCACGCGAGATTTCTTTCGTCATGGGGGAGTTGGGGATCATCACAGGAAAGCCAAACTCCAACGTCCGAGCAAAGCTCCACCTCAATGTGATCACGGACGGCAATGGGCAACATGAGGCTTGACACGTCATGATAACCATCCAACCTCTTTCTCAACACCTCGAGCCAAAGGTTTATTTTTGCAGGAGACTCTATCGATATGCCCAAGAGTCAGGTCCCCTCAAGCTGCACGCCCCAAACGCAAAGAATCCGGCACGCTGAGGCTTCCGGAATCGATCCTCATCATCTCTCTTTTTATCTTCCCGCCTTTTGAACAAAACGAAGTCGAAGATCATAGAGTACTGACTTGAGAAGTCTCTCTTCATCAGATTCCAGGTTACCCCTGGTCTTTTCCTGCAGCATTCCCAACGTATCGATGATCTGCTTGGCCATGGCCAGGTCTACGTGCACGTTCTTGCTGTCGGGTTCGGGAATCTCCCCGAGGTGCACAAGGACCGATGAACTGAGGGAAAAAATGAAGGTGGAAAACGAGACTTCCGGCAAGCTCACCCTGCCATGCTCCGCAGCGGAGGTCTTCGCAGCTTCTTCAAACTGCTGCCTGGCATTCTCCTGTTGCTTCGGTCCAGCCTCCTGAATCTTCTCTTCCGGGGACTCCGGCTTCTCTTCATCCAGGGACATCTTTCGCCGATCCTTGAATATGAATCCCTTCTCCTCTTGTTCTCCCATCTTCTTACCCCCATACAAGCGACTAGAGCTCCAACGCCTGGACCACGTCCACATTTTCCATTGACAAGAGTTCGTCAATCACATGGTTGGGCACCGGTGTATCCGTTCGCAAGAAAATGATGTTTTGTCCGCGCTCAAGGACCTGACCCACGTTCATCTTTGAGATATTGATTCTGTGACGACCGAGACACGTGCCGATGGCACCGATCGTACCAGGTGTGTCAATATTGTATATGAGAAGCAGATGCCCTTCCAGAGCTGCTTCAAGGCGGAAGTCATTGATTCGCACCATGCGCGCCTCATTCTTGCCAAAGATGGTCCCTGCAACAAGATTTTCCTCCTCTGGTGTCTTCACCTGTACACTGATCAGATTTGTAAAGTCCTCCGCCTCCGTCCTCAAGGACTCCTTGACCCTGATATTCCTCTCCTTGACGAGAACCGGCACATTGACGAAATTCACCATGTCCCCCAGAATCGGTGTCAGCATGCCCTTGAGGATAGCCAGTGTCAGGGGGCGGATATCCAGCTGGCTCGCATCGCCGATGTACTCGATGTTGACCTCTTCGATAGCACCACGAGTAATCTGGGGCAAAATCATCCCAAGTTTTTCGGAAAGGAAAAGGTGAGAGCGCAGACGGGCAAGCACGGTGCCGTCTATGTTGGGGGCATTGACCGCATTACGAATGGAACCTCTGATCAGGTAGTCGATCACCTGTTCAGCCACCCCTATTGCCACGTTCTCCTGAGCCTCATCCGTCGAAGCTCCCAAATGCGGAGTGGCGATAATTTGGTCCAATTCAATCAAAGGGTTGCCGGTTGGCGGTTCCTGGGAAAAAACGTCAAGGGCGGCGCCGGCAACAATCCCTGACTTGATCGCCTCATGAAGGTCCTCTTCATTGATAATTCCACCCCTGGCACAGTTGATGACATACACACCCCGCTTGGCCTTGCTGAACGCCTCGGCATTGAGGATCCCCCTTGTCTCCTTTGTCAGGGGCGTGTGGACTGTGATGTAATCGGATCGCGCAAGGAGTTCGTCGAATTCCGCATATTCGATGCCCAACTCCTCAAGCACATCGACATTGATATACGGATCGTATGCAATGACATTCATCTGCAATCCCTTGGCGCGTTCCGCAACAATCCGACCTATTCTTCCGATGCCGATGATCCCCAATGTTTTATTATAGACCTCATGACCCTGAAAGCGCTTCTTCTCCCATTTTCCCGCCTTCATAGAGTGGGAAGCCTGAGGAATGTTCCGGCTCAACGCTAGAATCAAGGCGATTGCATGCTCTGCCGTCGTGATGACATTGCCTTCCGGAGCATTCATCACCACAATTCCCCGTTTGCTGGCAGCAGCAATGTCCACATTGTCAAGACCAATTCCCGCACGGGCAATTACTTTCAAATTATGCGCCGCCTCGATGATATCGGCAGTTGCCTTGGTGGCACTTCGAATAACCAGTGCGTCGTAATCACCGATGATCCGGCGTAGAGCATCAGAACCGAGGCCGGTATTCACATCCACCTGGAACTCCGGAATGTTCCGCAGCAATTGAATACCAGCTTCGGCCAGATTATCGCTTACCAAGATCTTCATTTACCCCCTCCTCAAAAGAACATCATTTCAATACATTTGGAATTGCGTACAACGTATTCTCTCCACAAGCAGGTCAGGATTCCGATCCCGACAGCCGTCGCGCCGGGATGTCGGGTATGGGAACCCGACCTGCAGAGCATTCCTTGCCTGTTGCCTCGACTTATTGAGAAATTACAGTACAATAATCTCTGCAAGCGCACAAACTCCCCGAGGGATGCGGTGTTCCTCTTTGACCACTCAAAGAACGCGGACCTCCCGCCCACTCAGTCTCCAACCCCATACCGAGACACCAGAACCACACATAAAAAAGGGACTCAAAGAAGGGGGTCACGCTAGCACCGGACGGCTACGGTGGTCAAGGATTAACCCGCCGTGGAAAAAGGCTGAACAGAGAATCAATCTGTCAAAACATGCCGATGCCTTATGGGCGAGACACCCAGAGCCCGGGATCATGATTTGCTTTTGCTCCTGTTCAATTCTTCCTCGATCATTCTTTTGAAGTCTTCAAGGGCCGGGACACCCGTGGCCAATCTCCCGTTAATGATGAAACTCGGAGTTCGGTCCACCCCAATTCTCCTGGCTTCAGCGATATCATTCTCTACACTTGCCTTGTGCCTTCCACTCTGAACACACTCCCTGAATGATTCATTATTCAAG
>JAAYUJ010000307.1 GCA_012517775.1 Deltaproteobacteria bacterium | reverse complement strand
GGTGTTTGCACCCAGATGTCGGGTATGGAAACCTCACCTGCGAACAGTCGTGAGCGGGACTCATTGAGAAGATATCGCCCTGGTTGAAAGCAATCGGGAACTGTCACCTTGTATCGATGATTCTACCCGTTGGACAGTCTTTGTAATGTACTCTCGTCCCACTTCTTTGCACGCAACCTTTGCACATTGCAGGGCGTTATAAGGGTTATAGATTCTTTCATGATCCGCTAAGATTGATGTCCAACGAACCCTGATCTCACCTGGTGTCAGCAGGTTCCAAACCGATTCAGGAAAGCATTTTGGGGTAACTGTGGTGGGTGCAGCGGCCGGATGCTCTTGAGAATCCCAGCGTGTGGCCGACCGAGACCCATCCCGCCGCCTTGTGGCAGGTCCCTTTGAAGCAGCGGGAATCGACGAAGGTTTCGACAAGCCGTAGAGGTTGGCTGTGGGTATTCATCCAATTGTGGGAGAGTCGCTTGAGATTGAGGGAGAGGATTCGTGATGCAAGATTGAGTATACTCGCACCGGGCGGGATTAGGAACCGGCCGTTGTTGGCCGGAAGGGGCAATCCGGACCATTGGAGCGCCGGAAACCATCCGATCCATTGATCCCGGGCTTTGCAGCTCAGGGTGGCTGCACATCATCCAAGCAAAGCGAGCTACTGGTCTTGCAGCACAGCCACTCAGCGCAACGATTCCCTCACCATGGAACGGAATCCGAGGTCGTCGTGGTGCTCCCGCATCAATCGATCGCATTGGGCGCGCTTACTTCGATGAATCGCACGAACCTGCATGGAGCGTAGCAATTCAACGTACACCGTTGTGCGGTCTCCCTCATTGTCCATGTTCTCTCAATAGAACGGCAGGAGGCGAAAGTCTGCTCGGGGAGTGTTTCCTTAAGGATCCATCTGTCTTCTCCACTTGGGTTACCTAGCCCTGCATCAGCCGTTAAGGTACCTTTGGTGGATTCTGTCACCGTGCTGCTCCTGCTTCTGCTTTGAGCAGGAATCCTCAATCTCTGCCGCAGCTTGCACCGGAACCATCGGCTCCAGTTGTCCCTTGAAGCCTAGACCTTCCGTCCTCTTAAGCTCCGTCTGATCATCTCATGCCTTTTCGACCCGACGCTTCACTCTCAACAGGGCTCGCAATCCTTCGTCCATTGCACGAATATGTCCCGGCTGTGTCATTTTCTTTGCAATTTCAGCTGCGATACGCTGAGCCGATTCATCCCGCAAAGCAACCAGCAGCCCCTCGATATCCTCCTGCAAATGCCACGGTGCCGAAGCCAAGAGCGCCATCAGTCTGCGTGCCATGGTCATTCGATCCTCTGGGGAGGCAAGGGGCAACCCAAGTCTCGATGCACCCACCACAAGCTCCTCGTCCGGATCGTGGAGCAGTTCACGGAGAATTTCCCACTGTTGCCGAGTGATTCCGATTTCGTTCAGGATCCTCAACGCGCTTCGCCGCCGCTCTATGCTGGAAGGGTTTTCCAGGAGAGAGGCCGGTCGAGGCGTCACGGCAGAGCGTACCAGCGCAGGACAGGCAACTTGGCCAAGCCTTTGCAAGGCTCTTTCCGCCGTCGCCCTGTAGAAATCGTCTTCGAGAGCCCGCTCGAAATAGGGGATGGTCTCGGGCCGCTCATATGCGGCTAGGGCATCGATGAGACCATTCAGCATGCGTCGTTCGGAAAGCTTCAGCAAAGACCGGAACATCTCCTCATCCGGCCAGGCGGCAAGGGATCGGGCGGCTGCACTCTCCACCGCCTCCTCGCCAAAGCGGTCTTCGGGGTCGACAGTACCTCTTTCGTGGAACAGATACTCCAGCAAGACATCTTTGGC
>JAAYUJ010000306.1 GCA_012517775.1 Deltaproteobacteria bacterium | reverse complement strand
CGTGGAAGCGCTTCTGTCGTTTCTCGATCCGTCAAGTGAAACAAGGATCTCATGTGAAGGGTAAGCAGCAAGGATTTGATATGCTGCCGCTTTTCTCCTCACGTCCGCAGCCCCGTTTTTCTTCAAGTTGCAAATGAACACAGCCGATAGAGATACTGTAATCCTGGGGGATTAGGTACGAAAGACGTAACTTCTCAATAAGTCCCTGGCATGATTGCCCCGTGGGTCGCTTTTCCATATTCGACACTACGGCGCAAAAGTTGTCGGTATTGAACCCCTGATCCACTTATTGCCAGAGTACCCAGAGAAGTACGCCTTCCATAGACATGTACGGAGTCAACCGACTTCTGGATTCCTTCATTTTGCTGGAATGGCAATGCGTTAAGCTTCTGATGATTTGCGCGAAAGCGAACATTCAGCTTTGGGAATCTGCAGTCAACGAGAACTTGCCTGGGATTTCCTCTGGAGCTCATTTCCGAAATTGTATGAGAGAAGCCCGGCGACATCCAAATAACGGTTGAAGAAATCCATGTTCTCTTCGCTTTTGTACGGAACAGAAAACATGCCAGGACTCTGGCAGATCGGAAAAGCCTTTATTGAGCTCCTTGGCAACGGCACCCTGTTTCGTTACAGCGTAGCCAGCTTGTTTCGAGTAACGTTGGGATTTTACATCGCTGCACTTCTTGCGGTTCCTCTTGGACTCTTCCTGGGTCGTCGCCGATTCATCAACCGATGGGCAAACCCTTTCATACAGTTTCTGCGTCCCATATCTCCCCTGGCATGGATCCCTTTCGCCATGATCTGGTTCGGGATCGGGGATCAGCCGGCCCTGTTCATCATCTTTATCGGGAGTTTCTTTCCAATTCTCCTTTCTGCGATCAATGCAGCAGCGATGATTCCCTCCATGTACTTCCAGGTTGCGGCAAACCTGCAGTTCAAGGTGTGGGAGTCACTCTGCTATGTCATCATTCCGGCGACGGTGCCCAGTATCGTGCTTGGCCTTCGTGTAGCTCTCGGCATCGCGTGGATGGTTGTTGTTGCGGCCGAGATGATCGCTGTGAAAAGCGGTCTCGGCTTTCTCATTGTGGATGCTCGAAATGCCTTGAGGATTGACTATGTCATTGTCGCTGTTCTGACCATCGGGATCATCGGTCTTTTCCTGGACCACACCATGACACGGCTGGAGCACATTGATTCAGTGAGGTGGCGCTTTGAGCAAGCCTAAGATCCGGCTGGATGAAGTACGGGTTGAACACGGAAATGGGAATGGAAGCGGGAACGGAAATGGAAGCTTCTTTTCCTGGTTCAAAAGAAACGGCCACAACGGCAAAACGTCGAACTGCCATCCCAAGGTCGTTCTCCATGACATCAATCTGGAAATCAATGCAGGTGAATTCGTCTGCATTCTGGGACATTCAGGGTGCGGTAAATCAACTCTGCTCCGGGTGATCGCCGGATTTCAGAAACCCAGTGAGGGTGAAGTCTGGGTTGACGGTGAAAAGGTTGATGGTCCCCGCCCCAACCATGTCTTTGTCTTTCAACAGGGGGGATTGTTTCCATGGTTGACCATTGCCGAAAACATCGCGCTCTCCCTGAGATCGATCCGGGAGCCCCGGGAAAGGTATAACAAGGCGCAGGAATACCTGTCGATGGTCGCATTGGAAGGGGTAGAGAATTACTACCCTCACATGCTGTCCGGTGGAATGAGACAGCGGGCCGAAATCGCAAGGGCTCTCGCCGCGGAGCCCGACATCCTCCTCATGGATGAACCGTTCTCCGGCCTGGATTATCTAACACGCCTGCATCTGCGGGAAGAAATGGTCAACCTGCACATCATGTTTCCTGAAATGACCATTCTATTCGTCACCCACGATATCGACGAAGCCCTGCAGCTTGCCAACCGTCTTATTATACTCAGCGAGCCTCCCGCAAAGGTCAAATGCTGTAGATTCATCGACGTAGACCATCCAAGGGTACTGACCTGCTCGAAGCTGGGTGAAATGCGCTCCCAAATCTATCATCACCTTGGAGTCCACACGGCCATATGATGCTCTCACACCTCCAGGGTCCATCCGTCGTCTTTCGCATAGCGGGAATAGCAATCCTTTGGCTCTCGTTCATCAGTTTTCTTCACGCTTATCTGAACAGCGATCGTGGGTCGTCAAAAAAGGTGTTGATGGGTTACATGCCTGTCATCACCAATCTTGCAGCTCCCCTTGTGGACCAAGTTACCAGGGACCGTGAGCCGTATTTTGAAGCCCTGAAATTCGGCAGTTTCGCAGAAATGGCGGAAGCATTTCGTTCGAAGCACATCCAGGTGGCTTTCATCATCGCCCCTGTTGCCATTGCACTGTATCAGCAGGG
>JAAYUJ010000305.1 GCA_012517775.1 Deltaproteobacteria bacterium | reverse complement strand
CTGCCTTTGCACCTTCCTCTCCATGTGGCTGGAAAAGGGTATGGGTCTCGTCATCGCCGGCTTCATTCCCAACCCCCTTGAGCAGGTGCGGGAGTATTCCCCAACCATCCCCGAGTTGACCATCGCCCTTGGTGTCTGGGCGACAGGCGCCCTCATCCTCACCATCCTGTATAAGATTGCGACATCTGTTAAGGAAGAGGTAGGTGATGCGTCTCACTGATGATTGAACCGGGGAGATCTCGGTGTTTTCGATGAAAAAGGCTCGCTCCTTTCGTGGGGCGAGCCTTTCTGTCTTAAAGGGTGTGTGTATCTTTGTGGCAGTCCATCATGCCTCATTAGGGCACCCGAAACGGCCGAAAGGCGCCCTGTACCGCGTGGATCGGGTTTTTACCCGGCATCATGGCGTCGGGAATGGGATTCCGACCTGCTTGCTATGCAACTGAGGCACTTCCCGGACCACTGTCACAATGATTTCATCAGATCCTTGATGGCACCCTGTATCTTGCTCAATTCTCCCACTCTCTCCCTGGCCTTCTCCAGATAGGGCAGGGCGTCCGGATTGCCCTGACGCCCGAGGGCTTCCGCCACCCAGTTCACCACGTATTTGTTTTCGTGTTCCGTGAGTCGGGCAAGAATTTCGAAGCTCCGGCGGCTTGAACTTCGTCCCAGGACCATGATCAGCCCCACCTTGAGCTCATCGAACACCGGGTTGGTCAAGAGAGCTTCCTCGATGAAAGGGATTGCGCGGTCGCCTAGTGCCTCCAAATTCATGAGGCACTTCTGGGCAAAATAGGGAAAGCGGAACATGGAGAGCTCTGCGAGAAGCCGGATACAATCGTCCGTACCATAAGCCAGAAGCAGGTCCGGGACAAAGAGGCTCGCCCATGAGAAATTGTAGGTGAGGGGCAGGAGATAGGGGATGGCCGATGGTCCCTCGGCTTCCAATCGCTCCAGAACAGGCGCCAGGGCCGTCCGCCGTGCGTTGTAGCCTTCCTCCTCTTTCTCGGGAAAGCGTTTGGTATCATTGGCGGCCTTGAGTTCATCGATCATTTGCTCCAGCCGTGGATCTCCCTTGGAGGAAAAGGCCTCCCGGTAATGCCTGGCTCGCTCGGCCATCCAGAATTTCTCCAGCCACGTCGAGGGGGAATAGAAATAGACGAGTTGCCTCTCATTTCCTTGCCTTTTATGGGATCCATGTTCTTGGAAATGTGCCTTCTCTTCCTGGGCTACCTGCCAACGGTGCCGGGCCGTGAGAAAGGCCCTATCGTAGTCCCCGGAAGCCATGGCCGTCGAAACGAAGATATCATGGAGCCTGTCGTCTTCCGGGTGGGTTTCGAGGACGCGCAGGGCAAGCTTCCTGGCCTTATCGATCTCCTGGGAAAATAGCAGATCGAATCCTTTTTCGATGTCCTTCTGGAGGTTCTCCTGAAGTCTCGCCCTTTCCTCCATGGCCTGAAGACGATCCGGTGGAAGGGTCTTTCGTGCCTCTTCATGTGCAGGAAGGCAACACTTCTTGTATTTTTTTCCTGAACCGCACGGACAGGGATCATTCCTCCCGGACTTCTGGAACTGGAGGTTTTCCGCAAGAGCAGCCCTCGAGCGGGTCATCTGGAATTCATGGAGCCGCCGCTCCAGTTCCTCGCGGCTCACACCGTACTTGTGGCTGATTGCATCGGGGTCTCCTCCCTGCAGGAGTTCGATCAAGGGTTGCAAAGGGTTCCCGTGGCGTGTTCCGGGGAAACTTCTGTGTTCATCCATGGGTTTTCCTTTCAGGTACGTCATGCCCGCCGGCAACCGGCGCATTGGATGGGATGCTACCACTCAATAAAGCGGAGTGCAGAGTCTATTAGCAAGTTTCTTCCATTGTGTCAAAAACCATCCGGGCAGGAAACCAAGACCATCAAGAGACGGATCGGCGTGGCGGAAAATGGGCTGGGAGCGCTCAACGAGTAAGGCGATTGATCTTGACGAAAATGCTTAAAATAGTTAACATCGCCTAACACTACTTATCAGAGGTGAGAAGATGAGTAATGATGCTTTGGAAGGACTCTCGGCAAGCCTGGAAGATTACCTCGAAGTCATCTTTCATTTGGAAAAGTCAAACAGGGTTGCTCGGGCAAAAGACATAGCCGATCAAATGAATGTTCAGAGGGCCTCCGTTACAGGCGCGCTCAAGGCCTTGGCCGGAAAAGGACTCATAAATTACAGTCCTTACAGTTTCATCACTCTGACTCCATCAGGACGAGTCATCGCCGAGGACATTATCCATCGTCATGAAACCCTCAAACAATTCTTCATCATCGCCCTCCAGTTGCCCCCCGAGGAAGCGGAGGCCAACGCTTGCAGAATGGAGCACTCCATCAACCCCAACGCGGTGGATCGACTGGTGAGTCTCCTGGAGTTCATGAAGATCTGTCCTCGTTTCGGAACCGACTGGTTCACCGCCTTCGCCAGGTATTGCCAAAAGGGTTCTCAGACCTCAGACTGCGAAGCTTGCGTGAGAGACTGCCTCGAACGCATCATCGCATGCGAAAAAGACGACACCCATTGAGCCTCATTCCGTTAAAAAGGAAATCTCTCTCTGAATCACGAAGCGTATGAAGATCGGGAAGTATTGGACTCCGACTTTTTGCCTTTCGTGGCGAGAGATGTAATTTCTCAACAAGCTCATGTACCGACAGCTTCGTAGGGTGACTTCTCAATGAGTTCAGGTGACGGCAGCTCTGTAGGTCGGGTCTCCGTACCCGACACTCTGGTGCAAAGACTGTCGGGACTGGAATCCCGACCTGCTTATTGAGAAGTCACGGAAACCCGATCCAATTATTGAGAAAATGTTGAGAAATGCGTTTTGATCCCAGCAAAGAACCATCCTGCAATCGATTTCCTCATTTCTCTTTCTTTCCCTCATGGGGGACGTTGTTCATTCTTACCGAGAAATCCAGAATAGTGGAGCTTTCCCTGTATGCCTGAAGGCAGAAGTCTCCCAGGTGTTTCGTGCTCTTCTCAAAGTCCCTGACGAAGGAGTCCAGGTCCTCATCGTCATACCACGTCTGATATTGCTCCAGGCTCTCCCTGAGAAGGCGCAGGATCTCCCTGGTGTGGGGATTCATCTGGGTGATGGCGGAATAGAGTGCTCCGTTCTGTGCGAATATCCTTCCCAGAAGATTGATCTCCAGTCGATAGCTGGGG
>JAAYUJ010000304.1 GCA_012517775.1 Deltaproteobacteria bacterium | reverse complement strand
TTCCTTGTTCAGCAATGCCATGGCATATTGGTTCAAGCAGGTCTGAAAAGAACATCATGACCGTTGGAAACGACCATGCTGGCATGAGACACACGTTTCAACCGTTTAAAAGCGCTACAGAAAAAATCATGCTATAATAAGTAATAGATATTACCTTTTATACTTGCTTCTTGCGTTCATAAAATGTAGCATACTTCATCTCAATGAACCCAGTCAAACTCGAGATGGAGAGGAGAGTGCGGTATGGACAGTTTCTTGCTCGTTGGAATGGTGGTTTAAGGTTTGTTCTTCGGTTGGACGATCGGATCGCACTACACGGGTGCCACGATGGGAATGGCCTACGGATCGGGCGTCATCAAGAGCCCCTTGACGGCAACCATCCTGATTGCCGTCTTCGTGCTGCTCGGCGCCACCTTCGAGAGCCAAAACGTGGTGACGACAGTTGGGACCGGCATCATCCGGGGGGAGCACATGACCCCTCTGGGCGCCATGGTCATGATGTTCACGGCTGCTCTCGTGACAGCAGCGAACACCTGGATGAAGTGGCCGGTTTCCACGTCCCAGCTTGCCTGTTTCTCGGTTGTGGGCGCGGCCCTCGCCATGGGTGCCCCCGTCTTCTGGGGGACCACCATCGTTTTTCTCTTTGTGACCTGGATAGGAACCCCGATCATGAGCGCCACCCTGGGTTTTCTTCTGACTCACTTGACGGACGGTCTCATGAAAGGTCGGTCGGAAAAAGCTGAAAAATGGCTCGGATACGCTCTGCTGATCGCCTGCTGCTATGCGGCATATACCCTGGGTGCCAACAACACCGGGAATGCCGTGGGGGTCTTCTACGGACTCAAGCTCGCAGGGCCCATGAAGGCCGGATTCATCGGCGGGATCGTCATGGCAATCGGGGCACTCACCTGGGGGCGTCCCATCCTGGAGAAGGTGGGAAAGGGGATCGTCCAGTTGGACCTGAGCATGGGCGTCGGGGCGAAAGCCGCCCAGAGCATCACCGCCCACACGGCTGCTTTCATTGGGTATCCGACCTCCATGAACCAGGCCCTGATCGGCGGGGTGGCCGGGGCAGGCGGTGCTCGCGGGCTGAAGACCATTGACCTCGAGGCCATGAGGGAAATCGTGATCTCCTGGTTCTTTACCCCCATCCTGGCCGGCATCGTTTCGTTTATCCTCTACACGATCTTCTCTTTTCTCCTGAAGGTGCATTGAAAGGGGGGCGAAATGTTGAAGTCCATTTTGTATCCAACAAAATTCGAGGAGTTTTCCCTGGACATCCTCAGGAGCATTGCCTGCCTGAAGGAATTGGGCGTTGAGGAGGTCATTCTTCTTCACGTGATCGATACCGATAGCCTCTACACCGAAGTGGACGGCGGAATCCCCATCCCCTTGGATCTCATCCGAAAGGCCGCCACGGAGCACCTCACGTCGTATGCGCAGCACCTTCAGTCGCAAGGCCTCATGACAAAAGTCAGGATCGTCATGGGTCGTCTTGTTCCCGAAATTCTCAAGACCGCCGAACTCATGAACGCTTCCCTCATCGTCGCAGGCAGGCAGAAAAGGGATATCCTGGGAGAGCTCTTCGTTGGTTCCACCACGAACCGCATCATCCGGAAGGCAAAGGTCCCGGTCTTGGTTGTGAAATATCACGTGCTGAAAGAAATCAAGGGCGAGACCTATGAACATTTCTGCATCGACATGTTCCGGAACGTGCTCTTTGCCACAGATTGGTCTCTCCACGCGGAAAGGGCGAAGGAGTATGTTTCCATGCTCCGCCGCCTGGGCGCGACCGAATTGGTCGTGGTCCATGTGCTTGAGGAGTTGCTTCCCGAGGTCTCTATTGAGGTTCTTGAGGAATTCCAGAGATCGCTCAGGAAGGAAAATGAGGCAAAGCTGGAGGTGCTGAAGGGCGAGTTCGAGGCAGAGGGTTTTCATGTGCAAACAGTCCTCGCCCGAGGTCCGGCCTATCAGGCAATCAACCGCATCGCCACCGAGGAGAATGTCTCCATTATCGTGATGGGAACCCATGGGAGAGGATTCATCGAGGGGATCCTATACGGGAGTGTATGCCAGCGGGTTGTGGAGTACAGTGAAAAGCCGGTCCTGGTGGTCAAATGAGGCCAACGGGACGACAGGCTGGTGACTTTGAACATGCCCCACGAGAGCAGTAGGAAGCAAGGCCGATGAACACGGTGCTCATCCTTGGTTTTGTCAGTCTCCTGACCGATGTCAGCAGCGAGATGGTCTATCCCCTCCTGTCGCTCTATCTGACGACGACATTGGGCGCGACCCCTGCCATCGTGGGGATCATCGAAGGGATTGCGGAGAGCCTGGCGAGCCTTCTCAAAACCTATTCGGGCTACGTCTCGGACAGGATCCAGAGGCGCAAGCCTCTGGCGATCTTAGGCTACGGCTCCTCGACTTTCGGGAGAATCTTCCTGTATTTCTCCACCTCGTGGGGGTGGGTGCTTGCAGGGCGAGTTGTGGACCGCTTCGGAAAGGGTGTGAGGACAGCCCCGAGAGATGCGCTCATCGCTGAGGCATCCAGCTCAGGCCGCCTGGGCCAATCCTTTGGGATCCACAGGGCGCTGGACACCCTCGGAGCGGTGATCGGCATTGCCGTTGCCTATTTTCTCTTCACGAGCACAAACGGGGAATACACGAGGATATTCCTGCTTTCCATGATTCCCGGGGCCCTTGGCGTGCTCCTGCTCTTTTTAGTCCGCGACACGGAACCACGGAAAGCTGGGACGAAGGTTAGTCCCCTAGCAGGGTGGAAGGGACTGAACCCAAGGTTGAAGGCGTTTTTCCTTGTCGCGTTTCTTTTTGCCCTGGGGAACTCTTCCAACCAGTTTCTCCTTCTGCGTGCCAAGGACCTCGGTTTCCAGGCTGCGGAAGTGATCCTTGCGTACCTTCTGTTCAACGTGGTCTATGCCCTGACCGCCTACCCGGCAGGGAGGCTGTCCGACCATATCGGCAGGAAAACCCTCCTCGTAAGCGGGTACCTCTCCTATGGGGTGGTCTATTTGGGGTTCTCGTTTGCTTCAACTTCCGCTCATGTCTGGACCCTGTTTGGAGTCTATGGGCTCTATACAGGCCTCACCGAAGGGGTCGAGAAGGCGCTGGTCGCCGAGTTGTGTCCTGGGGAAAGCCGGGCGACCATGCTGGGAATTCACGCAACCCTCTTGGGCATCGGGCTTTTCCCGGCCTCCGTTATCGGCGGGTTCCTCTGGAACATGGCAGGCTCCGAGGCCACTTTTTATTTCGGTGGGGCCATGGGACTGCTTGCGGCGTTGGGCATGTACTTCGTGGTTCCACAACCGGGTCAAACCGTCTGCTCCTCTTAAGATCAACATCATGCAGCATATTGGACACAACTAATTTAGATGACTCAGAAATAATTCCTCATGGTATCGGAGGGTTCCTGTCATGACAGCACTGGGTGGGGTTTCAGACGGAAGCCGCCCAAAAGGAGCATCCTGCACGAACATACCTTTGAACGACACCAATTCCACCCGCAAAGCCGCTATCAAGTTCATCGTGTTCATGGGGGTGGTGAGTCTTTTTGCGGACATGACCCACGAGGGGGCCCGGAGCATCACGGGACCTTACCTCGCCTTTCTGGGTGCCAGTGCGACGGTGGTCGGATTTGTGGCAGGTTTCGGGGAACTTGTCGGGTATGCCTTCCGTTTCGTCTCGGGCTATTTCGGTGATCGAACAGGGATGTACTGGGGGATCACCATCCTTGGTTATGTGATCAACATGGTGGCCGTGCCCCTGCTCGCGCTGGTAGGCCGCTGGGAAACAGCCGCTGGTCTCATCATCGCGGAACGTATGGGGAGGGCCATCCGAAATCCGGTCCGTGATGCCATGCTCTCCCCCGCGACCAGTGAGGTGGGAAGGGGCTTGGGATTCGGTTTCCATGAGGCCATGGACCAGATCGGAGCGATGATCGGCCTTCTCATCGTTGCCGGCGTGCTCTATTTCAATGGGACCTATCAGAGCGCCTTTACGGTTCTCTGGATACCGGCGATCCTGACGATAGGGGTCCTCATCGCCGCGCGCGTCTTGTATCCAAATCCTCGAGACCTGGAATCGACCCTCCCGGAATTGGAGACCAAAGGGCTGTCCAGGGTCTACTGGATCTACCTTGCCGCCATGGCCGTAAATGCCGCAGGCTACGCAGACCACCCACTGATCGCCTATCATTTCCAGCATGCGCCGACGGTTTCACCGGACTGGATCCCCGTCTTCTACGCCATAGCCATGGGAGTTGATGCAATCGCAGCGCTCATATTCGGCCGATTGTTCAACGTCACTGGAATACCGCTGCTTATTTTTATCTGTCATCATTGCTGCGTTCTTCGCCCCTCTCGTTTTCCATGGAGGGTTCTATGCCAGCCTTATTGGCGTTGCCTTGTGGGGGATAGGCATGGGCGCACAGGAATCCATCATGCGCGCGGCAATCGCAGGGATGGTTTCTGTGGACAAGCGCGACACGGCTTATGGCGTCTTCAAAACGGGGTACGGCATCTTCTGGTTTGTGGGGAGCGCCCTCATGGGTTTTCTTTACGACTTCTCTGTTGCCTCTCTCATCGCATTCTCATTGATAACCCAGCTGAGTTCCGTGCCTCTGCTGCTTCTCATTGGAAGAAAGTGCGGATCCAATTGACCGTCAGCGGCGGGTGTTGATCGAACTATCTTCTGAGGAGGATGCGTATGACATTGGACCCATGCTTGATGAAATTACATGGATGCGATTCGGGAAGTTCGCCTGCTCGTTGAAAAACTGGACTCCTTGGACAGAGGGCCTGAAACCGTCACCCGGCTCGTTGACTGCGGCAGCATTGTCATGGAAACTCTGCGGAGGGTTCTCGTGGAAGGCAGGCCAAGCAAGATATTTCAGCCTCGCTTTTGGGCCGTGGAAGCCCTGAGGCGCCTCGGTGCCAAAGATGTCTTGCTGGAGTATCTGTTCCACGAAAGAGGTACTGTCGACCCCGAAGACCGCTTTGGCGAGGAGGCGGTGGAGAGTGCAGCCGCCCGATCCCTTGCCGCCTGGCCGGATGAGGAGATGTTCCGGTCTTTG
>JAAYUJ010000303.1 GCA_012517775.1 Deltaproteobacteria bacterium | reverse complement strand
TGAAGACTATGATCTGACCATAAAGCGCTTCAGGGACCTCATTCCCAACTTCGAAGCCTTTGTGAAGGCACTTCCGTATAGTTAGGCACTTCGAAGGAAAATTCAAATTCCCTCTGAGGCAGGACAACTTTGCCCCTCTCAGCTTCCCATCCACCTGGATTTCGCAATCCGAACACTTCAGCCCAGAGGAACGCGAGAACTCATGATTGAATCCACTCCGGCCCCGGTGCACTCGGTATCCGCCAGTATGAGATTCAGGCACTCACAATTTAAGAGATCGATCCGTTTTCTCACTTTTTTCCGGCAGGCCACCTCACCGCGTTCCCGGCGCTTCTCCTCGGCCGGAATGTGCTTCACGTACGCATCATCCTCCGGCGTCCCGGAGTCCAGATAGGCCCCGCAGGTATGGATACGGCTTCGCATTCAGGAACTCGACCGCCATCTGCCCGAATTTCACCCATGGGTACCTTTTCAATGGGTTGGCCGGGATTCTGATCCTGACAGCCGTTGCTGCAGGGTGTCGGGTATGGAAACCCGACCTGCAAAGCGGTCGTCACCATGACTTATTGAAAAGCTACACCCACAGGCTGTAAAGGCTCGATAGCCTGAATCTTCATCTGGAAATTTGCGGTGTCGTGCATCTTGGCTTTCTCCCAATAGTCGTGAAAGAGCTCTCTCAAGTTGAACCCGCCTTCGACTGCAGGCGCTTTGCGAGTGACGATGAGAGTGCTTTCTTTTGACACCCTTTGAGGGTTTATAAACTACTGCGCTTCCCCCCTCAACCATTTGATATTATTTGTGCTGAACGCACCGGACGATGTAGTATCGCCGCTGTTCACCGTCGAACCCGTTCCTTTCTCATCCAATGACCTGAAATATTTCCTCAGTCGGCGGCTTATGTTGAGAAGTTCTTGGTAGTCTGGTTCTTGGGGAGAATAATGATGGCATTTATTATAAGAACTGGAGCCATTGGCATGCCGCGTCCTCTTGTGCGTTTCGCAGGATTGGTGCAGGCGCTTCTGTACTGTTCCGGGCTGCTCACCGGCTGCACCGTGGTGGGCCCGGACTTCAAGCGACCGAATGCCGATGTCTCCGATCACTGGCTGGACGCGGAGGATACGCGTCTCAGAGCATCGCCCGCAGACTACAGGGAGTGGTGGAAAGGGTTCCATGATCCGGTTTTGGAAGAACTTATCCAGACCGCCTACCGGCAAAACCTGTCGCTTCATGCTGCAGGTGTGCGGATTTTCGAAGCCCGCGCGCAACTGGGTATCGCGGTGGGCAACCTTTTCCCCCAGAGCCAGCAAGTCCAGGGATCGGAGAATTACAACCGGGCCAGCGAACGATCACCGTCAGCACCGCAAACGAGGCAGAGCGGCGCGGTTGGCTTTGATTACAGCCAGGTCCAGGCAGGTTTTTCAGCCAACTGGGAGCTGGATTTCTGGGGCAAGTTACGACGCAGCGTCGAATCGGCTGACGCCAGCCTCATCAGCGCTATCGCGGCTTACGACAATGCTCTCGTGACCTTGACAGGGGACGTGGCGAAGACATACGTGCAGATACGGACTTTGGAGGAGCGGCTGCGCATTGCCAGAGAGAATATGGAGATCCAGAGGGAGAGCCTGAGGATTGCCGAAACTCGTTTCAAGGGCGGTGCGACCAGCGAACGAGATGTGCAACAGGCCCTGACCCAATTGAACGGTACTGAAG
>JAAYUJ010000032.1 GCA_012517775.1 Deltaproteobacteria bacterium | reverse complement strand
TCAGTCTTCTTTAGCATGTTTTCCAAAGGGTCGAAACGGTTTTCATCTCTCTGTCGGTTCCTGTCCCCCACCAACGAGAATCTATGAATAATCGAGTTGGAGGAGCATTTTGTACAATATTCATCACTTTGATATTATTTTCAAACGGCATGGAAATGGTGCCGTTCAGCGGGTAGAATAGGGCTGCCATGAGGGACTGGTGAATGAGTCCCATGCAGTTTCCTGAGATTTTCTCAAAAATGCTCTCATGTTCTTCGCGTCCCTCGTGGTGAACACAGTGACTTCTCAATCAGCAGCTCGGGATTCCAATCCCTAAAGTCTTTGGGCCAATGTGTCGGGTATGAAAACCCGACCCGAAAAGCTATCGTTACCTGAACTGAATTGAGAAGTTGCTGAACACAGAGGCATTGCCTTGTATTGAAAGCGCGATCCGCGCAGCAAGGAGATCCATACGGGTGATTGCGGTTCACGGTGTGAGCAAGTACCTGGGAAAGAAAGAGCTCTTCCGGGATGTTTCATTCCAGATTCAAGCTGGGGAGAAGATCGGTCTTATTGGAGCCAACGGGGCCGGCAAGACAACTCTGTTCCATATTCTCCTCGGAGAGACGGAGCCCGATGCGGGACATGTCGCCCGTTCAAAGGGCCTGCGCCTGGGACACCTTCCCCAGCAGTGGTCTGCAAAGGAAGAAAAGTCCGTCCTCATGTACGCCCTGGACATAGCCCGGGAAGTGCATGGAATACGTGCCGAGATGGAATTGCTGCAACAATCACTGGATGTGGAGCAGGAACTCGACCGCAGCAGTGAAATGGCTTTGCGTTACAACTGCCTTCTGGATCGACTGGAGCATCTGGGAGGATACGATCTAGAAGCGCGAGCATGCAAGGTATTGGCAGGCCTAGGCTTCGAGGAGACGGATCTGAACCGCTCCGTCACAACTCTCAGCGGCGGGTGGGTGATGCGTCTCGAGCTCGCCCGGCTCCTCCTGGCCGAGCCTGATCTCCTTTTGTTGGACGAGCCCACAAATCACCTGGATCTGGATTCGCTTCTCTGGCTGGAAGCGTATCTCTTGAATACCCCGTCGGCGGTCGTGCTCATTTCCCATGACCGAGTGTTCATCAACGCATTGGTTACAAGAATCCTGGAGATCGAGCAGGGGGAGGTCCACGAATACCCCGGCAACTATGACGCCTACATGGAGGAAAAAGAGAGGCGAAGGGAGATACTCCATGCCTCCTTCAGAAACCAGCAGGAACGCATCAAACAGATCGAGCGTTTTGTGGACCGGAATCGGTATCGCAAAGACCGAGCGCGGCAGGTGCAAAGCCGTTTGAAGTCCCTGGACAGAATAGAGCGGATTGAACTGGCTTCGGAACAGGCGGAAGTGAGCTTTGCCTTTCCCGATCCTCCCCGCTCGGGCAGACGTGTGTTTGAGCTACGCGACGCCCATAAATCCTACGGAAACCGGATGGTGTATTCGGGGATCGACCTGGTCGTCGAACGAGGGGATCGCATCGCCTTTCTCGGCCCCAATGGGGCAGGGAAGAGCACTCTTCTGAAAATGCTCGCCGGCGTCGAGGAGTTGACAGGCGGGGAGAAGGTCCTGGGCCACCAGACCGTCATCGGCTATTACGCCCAGTATCAATGGGAGCAGCTTACGCCCGAATGGACGGTCCTGGAAGAGGCCTCATCCCTGGCCGGTGATCTCTCACAGTCACGTCTGCGCAGTCTTTTGGGGTCCTTTCTCTTTCGAGGTGACGATGTCCTGAAAAGAGTGTCTGTTCTGAGCGGAGGCGAAAAAGCCAGACTCATTCTCTGTAAACTGCTCCTTCAGCGCCCCAACGTGCTGCTCCTCGATGAGCCCACGAACCATCTGGACATTCCGTCGCGAGACGCCCTGGAGAGGGCGCTGGGGGCATTCCCAGGCACGATTTGCTTTATCAGTCACGACCGTCATTTCATTAACCGAATCGCAGGAAAGATACTGGTCGCGGACAAGGGGACCGTTCATGTTTTCCCCGGCAACTATCAGGACTATCAGAGCATCTGGAAGAAGCGCCTGGAT
>JAAYUJ010000302.1 GCA_012517775.1 Deltaproteobacteria bacterium | reverse complement strand
TTGGGGGTCATCACGATGAGGGGTTTCCGGAAATTGCGTCTCACCTGTCTTCTGAGCAAGTGGAAGTACTGGGCGGGCGTCGTGGGGTAACAGACCTGCATATTGTCTTCTGCACACAACTGGAGATAGCGCTCCAAACGGGCGCTGGAGTGCTCCGGACCCTGGCCTTCCATCCCGTGAGGCAGAAGGAGCACGAGGCCGGAAGGTCTTTTCCATTTGGATTCTCCGCTGGAGATGTACTGATCGATGATCCCCTGGGCATTGTTGGCGAAATCCCCGAACTGGGCCTCCCAAATGACCAGGGATTCGGGGGACGCGAGGGAGTAACCGTATTCGAAGCCGAGGGCCGCGTTTTCCGCCAGCATGCTGTCGTGGATGGCAAGAAAGGCTTGGTCGGCATGGAGGGAATTAAGAGGAGTGAATTCTTCACCGGTCTTCACGTCCACCAGCACGGCATGCCGCTGGCTGAAGGTGCCTCGGCGACAGTCCTGACCGCTGAATCGAATGGGAGTGCCCTCCATCAGAAGGGACCCCAGTGCCAGGGACTCGGCAGTTGCCCAGTCGATTCCCTCCCCCTTTTCCACGCAGTCGAGGCGTCGATCCAGAATGCGGGCAAGCTTGGGGTGAACGGAGAAACCGTCCGGTACGGCAGCCAGTCCGCGGGCCAGTCTGACGAGCTGCTCCCCGGGGACACTTGTATGGGCCGGTTGGTGGCTGTATTGTCTGGAAATGCCTTCCCAATCCTCGTAGAATCTGTCACCGGGTACGATGCAGGTTTGCCGGCGTGCCGCTTCATAAGCCAGTTCAAGGTGCCGGTTGATCTGTTCATAGATCGATTGCACTTCGTCCTGCGAGACAATGCCCTCTTCAAGAAGTCTCTCGGCGTAGATTGCGTGGACGGCGGGCCGTTCCCTGATGCGCTCATACATCCGGGGCTGAGTGAAATAGGGTTCATCCCCCTCGTTGTGGCCGTACTTCCGATAGCAGATCACGTCAATCACTGCATCCTTGCCAAAATGCATCCGGTAATCGCATGCCAGTTTGACGACATGCACAGCCGCATCAGGATCTTCCCCGTGAACGTGAAAGACAGGGACCATGAGCATTTTTGCGATGTCGGTGGAATAACGGGTGGACCGGGCGTGCTCCGGGAGCGTGGTGAAACCGATCTGATTGTTGATGACCATGTGCACGGTCCCACCTGTGCAGTAACCCTCCAGTTGCGACAGGTTCAGCGTTTCGGCGACGACTCCTTCGCCGGCGAATGCCGCGTCCCCGTGGAGGAGGACAGGCAGGACCATTTTTCGTCCGTCCTCGCCCCTTCTCTCCTGACGTGCTCTCGCAATGCCTTCGATGATGGGATCCACGGACTCGAGGTGACTTGCATTGGAGGCCAGAAGGAGTCTGAAAGTTTCAGTGTCCGCCAATGGAATATCACTCATGAAACCATTGTGGTACTTCACGTCGCCGCTGCCCACAATCGACTCCGGATCGTAACTCTCCTCGAACTCGCAGATGACGGCCTCGTAAGGCTTCCCCAGCACGTGGACCTGAACGTTGAGTCGCCCTCTGTGGGCCATTCCGAGAATCAGTTCTCTGCATCCATTCGCCGCCGCATGGTGCACCAGTGCATCCAGCATGGGGATTACGACTTCCGCGCCCTCCAGGGAAAACCGCTTCTGTCCCAAGTACTTCTTGTGAAGAAACTGCTCGAAGAGTGTCGCCCGAGCCAGCTCAGTCAGGATGCGGCGTTTCTCCTCGGCTTCGAGTGCCGGCCGGTTGCGGGTCTTTTCCATGCGCTCCTGGAGCCACATGCGTTCTGATGGGTCCTGCAGGTGCATGTATTCAATCCCTACCGACCGGCAGTACGTCTCCCTGAGCATTTTCAATATCTCCTGAAGGCTTGCTTCACCCATGTGCTGAAGGTGAGGAGACGAGAACGTACGGTCCAGGTCTTTGACC
>JAAYUJ010000301.1 GCA_012517775.1 Deltaproteobacteria bacterium | reverse complement strand
GTCTTTCCACTCTCAATGACTACATAATCCGGTTCAGGTGCCGGCTTCACATCGATTTCAGCCATACTCCTTCCTCCTGGAAACCCTTGAAGGGCAAAAAGATACCACACTGATCCGCCTGCCGCCCCCGATTCGTTTGCTACACCGTGAAAAGGGAGCTCAGCCCATTTGGTACCGCAGGAAACCTCGTCGTGATTTCTTTGATGAGATAGACTGCATGTCGGCCTCCTTTCGCATCACCTCCTTCCAGAGAAGTCCACCCGGATACCTATCTGCCATCGCGACCTGGCATCAGGAATTCGCCCTGTTGATTTCATCCACTGCGCCTTAACCCGCAACGTATCACTCCTATTCCAGAAACGGCTGAACCCAAATAAGAACTCTTCGCCTCGTTCTTTCGAAGAGAGCATCGAGAGTGAGAGGCTTTCAGCAAGTAAGTCATCCCTCCATGGGAAATGAAAATAGCACATCCGTTGCGGAGCATCAATGTGTCACATTTACGACTGCTTGCGGCAATCGGAGAAGCCTTGTGACATTGGGAAGAAATGGAAAATGCTGTACACTTCAATTCTCAATTATGATAGGTAAAGTAACTTCTCATGCCAGTCACAAAGACATCCGGGTTTTCTCCTCGGAAAAGCGCATCCGACGGAATCCCTGAGAAGATGAGCGCAGGCGATCGCGGTGATGCAATGAATCAAGAGAGGAACAGGAATTCATGGCGTTGATTGTGCAAAAGTACGGTGGGACTTCCGTAGCGAATATAGAAAGAATTCAATCTGTTGCACGTCGCGTGGTGGAACGTCGCAAAGCCGGCGACAGCCTCGTTGTGGTTCTCTCGGCTCGAGCGGGCGAAACCGACCGCCTCCTGGCTCTCGCCCGTGAGATGAGTCCTGATCCCGACCCGCGGGAGCTCGACGTGCTCCTGGCTACAGGAGAACAGATTACCATTGCCCTGTTCAGCATGGCGGTCAAGGAGTTGGGTGCAGAAGCGGTGTCCATGACCGGCTACCAGGCTGGAATCATTACGGACCACCATCACGGTGAGGCACGCATCAGCTGGATCGAAACCATTCCTGTCATGGAGCGGCTCAACGAAGGAAAGATCGTGGTGGTCGCAGGCTTCCAGGGGTACGATGACGAGGGGAACATCACCACTTTGGGACGAGGTGGTTCAGATACCTCCGCGGTTGCTCTCGCTGCAGCCCTTGGCGCCGAAGTCTGTGAAATCTATACGGATGTGGAAGGCGTCTTTACCACAGACCCTAACCTGTACTCAAAGGCAAGAAAACTCGAAAGAATCAGCTTCGAGGAAATGCTCGAGATGGCCAGTATGGGTGCCAAGGTCTTGCATCTGCGCTCTGTCGAGTTTGGCATGAAGTACAATGTGCCCATCATGGTTCTCTCCTCGTTCACTGACGCCCCGGGCACCCTGGTTACCAAGGAGGACGAAGAAATGGAAAAGGTGGTCGTTTCCGGCATCACATACAACAGAAACGAAGCGCGCATCACGCTCACCGATGTACCCGATATGCCCGGTATGGCCGCGAGACTTTTCCAGCCTCTTTCCGATGAAGATGTCAACGTGGACCTGATTGTCCAGGGGCGGGGGAGTGTCCCGGGAAAAGCGAACATCTCCTTCACGGTTCCTCAGAAAGACTACGATAAAACCATGCGAGTGGCGGAAAGGGTCGGGCGGGAAATCGGGGCGGGACGCATTCACAGCAATCCCAACATTTCCAAGATCTCTCTCATCGGTCTGGGGATGCGGAGCCACAGTGGAGTAGCGAGCAAGATGTTCACGACCCTTGCCAATGAGAACATCAACATCAAGATGATCAGCACATCCGAAATCAAAATCTCGGTCATTGTTGACGAGAAATATACGGAACTTGCGGTTCGAGTGCTCCATGATGCATTTCAGCTGGACAAGCCTCCCAATGAGAGGATCCGGATTCAGGAGGAGTTTTAGGGACTGACAGCAGATCAGGTCGCTGATGACGGAGAGGTTGCCCGGATCATTGGCCGGGCCGGGAAATCATGCTGGGGTCACCGGCTGCTCCCATTCCGGATAGTCGATATCGCACTGAATACCACCCTGCCCATCAAAGCTATTCCCTCTCATCGGGTCTGATCAAAATAGATTGTTGTGCTTTGCTTTCCAACAGAACAGTCGTCCATGTCCCTGCGGCATACCCTAAACGATGAAAAGTGGCTTTGCAGGTCGGGTTTCGATACCCAACATGCGTTTGTCGGGATTAGAATCCCGACCTGTGAACAGCGAACCAAAGAGCTTTTCAGAGCAGAGCACAGTGGGCCGTGCAGACACTTTCCTTCCCGCTCTTCGCGGCCGTGTTCTGGAACCGCCAAAAGAAAGGCTGGCCGGTGCAAGAAGTCAAAATATACGATACGACCCTGAGGGATGGCACGCAAGCGGAGGATTTTTCCCTGTCCCTGGAAGACAAGGTGCGCATCGCCCTAAAGTTGGACGATCTTGGGATCCATTACATTGAAGGAGGCTGGCCTGGATCGAACCCGAAAGATGTGGGTTTTTTCCAGGAAATTCGGAACTATCAACTCAAGAACGCCAGGATTGCAGCTTTTGGGAGCACTCATCACCCCAGTCGTTCAGTGGAATCCGATGAGAACATCAAGGCCATCATACAGGCCCGAACTCCAGTGGTGACGATATTCGGCAAGTCCTGGCCGGTTCACGTACGGGAAGCCTTGCGGATCAGTCTGGAGCGGAACCTCCAAATCATACGGGAGAGTCTCGCCTTCCTCCGCCCTCAATGCGAGGAACTCTTTTACGATGCGGAGCATTTCTTCGACGGCTTCAGGGAGGACCCCCGTTACGCTCTGGCGACTCTGGAGAAGGCAATCGAGGCAGGCGCCGACTGCCTCGTCCTATGCGACACCAACGGAGGGAGTCTTCCCGGAGTCGTACGCGAAGTCCTGCAAGCGGTCAAGGAACGCTTTCCCGATGCTCCCTTCGGAATTCACGTCCACAATGATGGTGACCTGGCGGTGGGAAACAGCCTGGTTGCCGTGGAGATGGGTGCCGTACAGGTCCAGGGGACGATCAACGGTGTCGGCGAACGATGCGGCAATGCCAACCTGTGCTCCATCATCCCCAACCTTTGCCTGAAGATGGGAATCCCATGCCTGGCACCGGAGAATCTGGCCAAATTGCGTCCGGTGAGCCGCTTCATCCTGGAGCTTGCCAATGTTCCCTCCAATCGCTACCAGCCTTTTGTGGGGCGCAGCGCTTTCGCCCACAAGGGAGGGGTTCACATCAGTGCTGTGGAGCGGAACCCTCTGACCTACGAGCACATCGATCCGGCTCTGGTTGGCAACCGCAGGCGGGTACTCATCTCGGACCTTTCCGGACGCGCAGCCATCAAGCGTAAGGCTGAAGAATTCGGTCTCAATCTCTCCAAGAAAGACCCGGTTGCCATGCAGGTTCTCGAGGAACTCAAGGAACTCGAGCACCGGGGCTTTCAATTCGAGGCCGCAGAGGCGAGCTTCGAACTGCTTATCAACAAGGCAATGGGGAAGAGCAAGCGATATTTCGAACTGGAAGGATTCCGAGTCATCGACCAAAAGATCAGCGAAGACAGACCACCCGTCGCTGAAGCAACCATTCAGGTCAAGGTGGGGGGGCAGATGGAACATACGGCCGCGCTGGGCCATGGTCCGGTCAATGCCCTGGACAATGCGTTGCGCAAGGCACTGGAAAAGTTTTACCCTCAGCTGACCCATATGGGATTGAGCGACTACAAGGTGCGTGTTTTACCCGGACGGGAAGGGACGGCATCGAAGGTGAGGGTGCTCATCGAGTCCCATGACGAAAACGACCACTGGGGCACTGTCGGGGTTTCCCACGACATCCTGGAAGCAAGCTGGCAGGCGCTGGTGGACAGCATCAACTACAAGATGTATAAAGACGAAAAACAGAATCAGAAATAAGTGCTGAATCGACTTGTCTCCCGCAATCGATGGGCCGCCATCACGCTGCTGGCCACCTTGGTGGGTGTGCTCTCTCTCGCTCGGTACAAGGAGCGAAACAGCCCGCTTCCCCGAATGTCTCCGATCTCGGCAGTCGTCTCCGTGCAAGGCGACGTGGCGCGCCCCGGAGTCTACCTCATCCAGACCCCAGCCCCACAAATTGAGGAGGCCATCCTTGCTGCAGGGGGGATCAAAGGGGGAGGCCGGCCGGATGCCATGAAACCCATTGAAAGCCGCAGGATACGGTCAGGACAGCAGATCCGCGTCGTGGTGCAGCCTTCGGGAGGTATTCATATCCTGGTGGAAGAGATGGACGCGGCATCGCGCCTCGCCATCGGCCAAAAGCTCGATGTCAACTCAGCAACCGAGGAAGAACTCGCTCTCGTCCCTTCCATGAGGGAGAATATGGCGAAAGCCATTGTCTATAATCGAAGGGAACGGCCGTGGAAGGACATTGCGGAACTGGAGGAAATCCCCGGCGTCGGGCCCAGGACAGTGGAAAAATGGCACGAATACCTGGAAATCAGAGGGGCCGACAACCATGTGCATGGACTCCCAGGGTATCAGTCACCAGTCAGCGAAATGCGAAATTCAAGGATAGAATCGAGTGTTGACAATTTGTGAGAGAGCCGTTCAAAATTCTGCTGTCTTCTGGTGCGGATCATCATGTCGTACTTGAAGCACGTTCCTTCTTCCTGCACGAATGTGTAGCTTACGTTGACAATATCGAAGCCATGGTCAGCCAGAAGGGCTCTCAGGTCCTCCTCAGGGATGGGTGCATCGCAGTTGAGGCGGAGGGAGCACTGTGCATAAATGAGGGCAGGAAGTTTTGACTCAATCCATCGGAAGACGGACAGGGTACCGATGGTCAATACAATCACGATGATCACAGCACCATAAAGCCCTACACCCGCCAAAATGCCGATCGCCGCTGTAATCCATATCGAAGCGGCGGTCGTGAGGCCGCGAATCGACAGCCCCTCTCTCATAATGACGCCGGCACCCAGGAAACCGATGCCCGTCATGATTCCCTGAGCCATGCGTGTGGGATCAATCCGCACCGTTTCAATAAGCGCCTGGGCGAACCAGTCTTTCTGGTAAATTGCCACGAGCATCAGAACGCTTGAGGCCATACACACGAGGGTGTGCGTTCGGAATCCAGCCGCATGCCCGTTATAACTCCGCTCAAGCCCTATGATGCCCCCTGCCGCCATGGCTGCCAGCAGGTGAACCAGGATTTCGAACATGTTGTCAGTCATCCATGAAGTCCTGTCTGGTCTCTTCCATCATAATTGAAATCCATTATATACGGAAAGACACACGATCACACTACTGAGCATTGCATTACTGAGGGGAAGGAGGGACAGCGGAACAGTCTGATTCAGGCGAAATAAACAGGTTAACGGGAATGAACGCACTTTCTCAATAAGTAGGTCGGGATTCCAATCCCGACAGCCTTTG
>JAAYUJ010000300.1 GCA_012517775.1 Deltaproteobacteria bacterium | reverse complement strand
TCGAAGGTGTAAGGGGGGGCTTCACCCGAATGGAGATAGGGGTTCTGGACCCATTTCTCCGAGGGTGGGGCTGTTGCGCTCGGCTGATTGGAGTATCGCGGTCCCACTACCGTGGGATAAACGAATTCGTAAATCCCGTCGGAAAGGGCGATCAACTCAGTGTATTGGAGTTCCGTTTTGATCTCATCCCCCGGCAGGATGTTGGCTACATTCATCTGAAAGACGTTAGGTCGCTGCTGTTCCAGGAGGGATGCGCTCTTGCCTTCCTGCTTTGCCTTCTCGTACGCCGCACGGGCCTCTTCACGCTTCTGGATTTGTGCCGTGATGGTGCGATCTCCGATGGTCATCTTCATGCCGTAGACGGCCGCCCTCGTTGACGCCGGAAAAACATAGATGGCCTCGAGGGCTTTTTTGCCCTCATTCTTATAGACCTGGGTGATTTTGATATTGGCGATCACCCCTGCGATTTCCACCTCTGCAGAAGTGGACTTCAGAGGCAACTCGTCCAGAGACGGGTCATCGCTCTTGACGAAGAAATAGGGGGAGAGGGTCTTGTCTGTCGATTCGGGGCTATCCGCTTGTTCCATTCCTGCAGTGTTCCGCGAAACCAGTTGAGCGGCGGCATGCGTCCATTGAAGCAGGGGGATGAGCGAGACCAAAGCTATCCACACAAGACGCAGACCGAAGCGCGCAGATCTGGACGTTCGAACACTTGAAGAATCCTCTTCCGGTCCCTGCTCCAAAGGGTCCAGACTCTCCAGATCTGCCGTCTCCAGCCACTGACGGGATTCTTCAAGCCATTTTGATTTTACCGTACTCTGTCGTTTCATGATCATTCTCCTTCGGGAAGGTTCCCTGTTCTCTCGAGTCCGTTAGCGGAATCGCCTGTCTGTCATCTCAAGGCCTCATCTCATCCGATTTTGAAAATGCCCTCATGGCTTATTATCACAAGGTTCGCTGGTCTCTGTTTCAACAATTGCCTCCGCTGGGGTGATGTGCACGATCAAGTTCCATTGATTGATTGGACCGGCAGAGAGAGAAAAAGTTCCCGACTCTCTACAAAAACGGTCCGCACCTCGAATAATGGATGGCAGGCCCTTGGACGGTGTTTCATATCGCGGGGCAACACGCACCTTGTCCGGAAGTGTGAGGAGGGTGAAAGGTACTGTCTCAATAAGTAGGTCGGGATTCCAATCCCGACAGCGTTTGAACCCAGATGTCGGGTATGGAAACCTGACCTACGAAGCAGTCGTAAGTGGGACTTATTGAGAAGTTACGGTCAGCAGCAAAGAGGCCGTAAAGAGAAGAGCAAATCCCCGCAGGCCGGCTCATTCATTGCAAATGGCTTGCAGAATGTGGGCAGGTCATTCGGCAGGGATGAGGGTAATGTTCACCAGGAGTGGTCGGTTCTCACGGGATGGCGGCCCTTCGAAAGGTTGGTCCCTAAGCTCCCCCAGGACTCTGAGTTGATCGAGAAAAACCGGGTAACTCACGGCCGGAATAGAGGCCAAAACCGAGAAGGGGCGGTCTTTCCCGTTCGCGTAGTCGATGCGGTGAATGATTCCGCCGACATCCCTGATCCGCTGTTCAAGGGATGAGGCAGTCCGAACCTTTATCTCGCCCACCTCAACTGCTGGAGTCGGACCGCCAGGAGAAGGAAGAGTCTGGTCTTTTTTCGAGGCAGCTTGTGATGGTTGGCGCTCACCTCTCCCATTCCCGGCTCTGTCATCGGGACGAGGGAGAACAACCTGTCCGGCAGTGGCGGACTGTTCATTCGATTGTGCTCCGGCGGTTACTCCTCCGACCGTCTGAGGTGCCAGACGCAGAGTCGGAAGTGAGCGTTCGGGGGATGGCGGGGCTGCCTGAAATTTCAAGGACTCTTCAGTATCCTGTAGGGCAGAGGAGCCCTTGTCTCTACCCTCTGGCAGGAACTCCCGACCATGAACCGGTTTCTCCCCGGGAATGACCAGGACGAGTTGGATGGGCATTGCTTCAGGCGATGAAGCAGATTTGTCGACTTTCCCGCCGGACAACGGAGCATGTTGCACGAGAGGTCCTTCTTCGGCCATCTGCTGGGAGGCGTGATCGTGAACGGCCTGTTCTTCCCGAGCTTGAGGAAGTTGAGTTTCAAAAGCTTTCTCGGGTTTCTGTTCGAACCGTTTGAAAGGTACCGTCGCAAGGATGAGGAGCACCATGGCCACGGCACCCGCCACATGGAGGGGCACCTTGATGTGCCATGGCAGGAGAAGGGTTCTCAACAGTCGCTTCCAGGGTGATGGATGTTCGATACATTCATGGACCCTATGCAGAAAGTCGGGAGGAGCAGGAATACGCTCAAGGGAGCTCACAGCCTGAACACATGCTCGCAGAGCATTGAGCTCTGAGCGGCATCGATCACATGACGAGAGATGCCTTTCTACATCGGCCTTGGTAAGAGGGTCCAATGCGTCGTCAAGATAAGCGGAAAGACTGTCAAGAGCATTGGCGCAGTCCACTCAGATCACTCCCTCCAGCTTTTCACGAAGCTGATGCCTGGCGCGAGCCAGCTTCGACTTGACCGTGCCAGGATTATAACCAGTGATCGCGGCAATCTCATCGTAAGAGAGTCCTTCAATATCCCTCAGGGTGACTACGGTTCTCGCCTCCTCGGGAAGACTGTTTATGGCGCCCTGCACAAGCCGGTCACGCTCCTTCTGCGTGAGGTTTGCGAGGGGAGACGGCGAAGGATCTTCAATTTCCATGATGATTCCCGCCGTCTCCTTGTCGGCAGTGGAGTCGATGGGAACCAGCCGGGACCTGTGCCTGAATTCTGCCGAGCCCATACGATTCTTGCAAGTGTTCACGGCAACGGCGTAAAGCCATGTCGAGAATTTCGATTGAAAGCGAAATCTGCCGATGGCTCGATAGACCTTAACAAAAACCTCCTGAGCACAGTCGGCTGCTTCCTCCCGATCGCCCGTCATTCGGAAACAGAGGTTGTAAACCGTGTCCTGGAAACGCAGGACGATGCAGTCGAATGCGGACGCGTCGCCGGCACGAAACGATTCGATCCACTTTTCCTCTTCACCGGTGGTGGTTTGCTGTTCAGCCGACATCCCAGAACTTTCTCAATAAGCAGGTCGGGATTCCGCTCCCGACAGCCTTTGCGCCAATGTGTCGGGTATGCAAACCCGACCCACAAAGCGGTCGTTACCTGGACTTATTGAGAAGCTATACATCCCATTCATTTAGACAAACCTCAGTAAAAAAAGATCCATGAGCAGATGTGAGAGACTCTATTTCCGTTCCGGAGCAAAAAATTGCATCCCCGCTCTCTACCACACCCGCACATCTAATCTACCACGGAGAAGTCATCGGGGCATAGCTGCATCCTCAAGAACGATGACTCGTATGTAACCCCCTGCTGATAGCCAGAAGACGATATTAATCCCTGTCGCGCATGCACAGACCGGGAGAAACGCCGAAATGGAGCGCAGGAAAAGGAGGTGGCCATGAACGAAGCAAACACCATCAAAACGTGTGATAGATCGAAGAACCTGGCCATACAGTTGACTATGGAGGATTCACAAAGAGTCGTAGCCATCTGCATGGATGAAAATGCCGGGGAGGCTCCTGATTTCATCCAGGAAATGCCGGGACAGGGGGTCGGCAGGTGCTTCCAATCTTCGAGAACGAGATCACAGGGAGTCCGGGGATTGGAGAATGAAGCGATGCACGGCGGGCTGAGGCAATCTGTGCTGTGCAAATGCCCGGAGAAAGGTTTGCCGCTCAGAGAAAAGCGGCTGGATGAGATGCCGGGGTGTGCAGGGCGGGCAAAACTCCCTTTCGCCCACCCCGCAGAAAACGTTCATGCCCCCTAGAAGCAGAAGAAGAAACTGAATGGCGGAAGAAAGAAGGGGAAAGGAATACTGCAATAGGGTCTGTAGTAACTGTAATAGTTGTAGTATGGATATGTGTATGAGTAGGAATAGTAATAGGGATTGTAGTAACCGTAATAAGAGGGTCCATAATAATAGGGTCTTCCGTAACCTCTGTAGTAAGGCCTTGCGTGGTGTCGGTGGTCATGGTAAGGCCCTCTCCAATGGTACTGGTGACTGTAATGGGGTCTATGGGGGTATGGGTGGTGTCCCTGCTGATAGCTGTGGTGCGGCCTTGCCGATCGATACGCGGGACCGTCTCTTCTGCCGTCTCTCTGTGCATGGGCGAACCCGACAAGTCCTACCAACACCACCGAGGCCAGAGCCAGTATGACCAAATTCTTCTTCCAGGTTTCCATGGTCCTCACCTCCGGTTAATGGTCGGCCATTCTTTTTCTGCAACTATAACACGAATTGTGCGGTTTTAAAGGGGCCTATTTGAGCCTCTGCTACCTTCCAGCTTGCAAGGCAGGTTGTGCGGTTTCGGAAGGTTCCTTTGACTCCGCCTCCCTTTTCCCTATCCAGCCAACCCCGACTCCAAGTGAGTTCCCGATGTCAGCGAACCAGACGGCGGTGCATGGCTCTGAGGGCTATGGGAATAAAGATGAGAGAGAAGAGGATCAGATAGAGCAGCCCGAAAAGGAGATTGACTCCGACCACTCCCAGACACAGGCCGCGGGTGAGGGTTACAAGGTGGGTGAGAGGAAATGCCAGGGCGATTTTCTGTGCCCAAACGGGGAGATCGTTCAGGGGAAAGAAGGTGCCACTGAAAAGGAACATTGGGGTGATAAAAAGGAAAATCGGCAGGTTGAACATGTCAATGCTCGGGGTGATGCCTGTGAACAACATGCCTACCGCCCCAAACGCCATTCCTGCCAGGAATGAGAGCGGAAGCACCAGGAGGCCGTACGGATACTGGACCAGCCCGAAAAGACTCACCACAGCCAGCATGATGGCGGTAGCGATAAGCGACTTGGTAGCTCCCCATACAATTTCGCCGACGATCACTTCGCTCACTGAGAGGGGAGTTGCCATGATGGCATCAAACGTCTTTTGGTAATACATGCGCACGAACGATGCGTATGTATTCTCAAAGAAGGCGTTGTACATCATGTTTATCGAAAGCAGGGCGGGGGCGATAAATGCGACGTACGAGATTTCCCTGCCCTGATAATTGATATGGCCTACCAGGGCACCCAGTCCGATCCCGAATGCCAGAATATAGAAAAGGGGCTCGAGTATCGGGGGCAGGAAGTTGATCTTCCATATCTTCTTGTAAACAATGAAATTCCGATGCCATACCCTCATGAAGCGCAGGGAGATGTTCCATTGGATCGATCGGTTCATTCCCGTAGGTCCCTCCCAGTGAGTCTCAGGAAGACGTCCTCCAGAGTTGCCATGCGTCTAATGCAATTTTCAACGCAGTAGTGATCTGCCATCTTCTCGAAGATGTGGTCGCTTTCCTGCCCGTAAACAATAAGGCGGCGATCGAGGCTGTCATGCATGAACTGTGAAGACTTGACAAAATCCAGCAGTTCACTGTCCGGGTTGAGCACTTCGATCACATCCCGTCCCGCATACTCTCGAATGAGATCCTTCGGTTTTCCCTGCACGAGTATCTTTCCATGGTCGATGATGATGAGACGATCGCAGAGATAGGCGGCTTCCTCCATGTAGTGGGTAGTGAGGAGGATGGAGAGCCCGTCTGTTCTCAGTTGATCCAGTTTTTCCCAGACCTGATGGCGGGACTGAGGATCCAAACCCGTTGTCGGTTCGTCGAGGATAAGCAGACGGGGTTCATTGATGAGAGCCCGTGCCAGTACAAGGCGGCGCATCATCCCCCCCGAGAGGCTGGTCACTGTGTCGTTCCGTCTGTGGTCCAGAGCAATGAAACGGAGGAGCTTTTCCGCCCTCTGAGTCGCCTCACCTCGGGGAATGCTGAAATAGCCGGCAAACACCTCGAGGTTCTTGAGGACGCTGAGGTCCGGGTCCAAATTGTTTTCCTGGTGACAGACTCCAATCCGGGATTTGATCGTTCTCCATTCCCTGCGTATGTCAAGCCCAAATACTTGAAGGCTTCCACTCGTCATGGGAGAAGAGCCGTAAATCATACGGATGGTGGATGTTTTGCCTGCGCCGTTGGGTCCAAGGATACCCAGGCATTCCCCGGAAAGCAGGTGAAAAGAGATACCGTCCACGGCGGCGAAATCACCGAAAACCTTTCGCAAATCTCTGGCATCGATAATATGTGGATGTCGTTCCATCATGATCATGCCCCAAGAAACATCGAAAATACACATGCTCTTCGCGGTAAAGGTGTGCCTGGTTCCGGCTGCCCTGCGCTGAACTCTCGACCGTCAGGTCAGATCTGTCTGAAGCGGCACATACCACACACATCGAGCAAGTGGTCCCCCCGCAGAAGTCTGCATTTCCCCTCTTGGACGAGCCCGGAACAGGTCTCGATGCTCCATCAGGGCGAACGGTTGTATGTGGCGGTATGATAAAGATTTGCCATTCGCTGTAATGCATCGAGCCTTGAACAGGAGTACTCCTGCAGAAGGTGCAGAGATCCGAATCGGTTCCTACAGGTTCTTGTCCAGAGAAGTGCGCAGAAGCATGAAACAGGCGGCTCCCAATATCAGGGAGCCCCCGACCAGACTGAACCCCAGAGAAAAGAAGCCTCTTTCCGCGAGATAGCCCAGCAGTGTCGGAATAATACCTGCTCCCAGAAGAATTGCCACCGGCACACTGATGGCGATAGCGAGACTTCTCTCTGAAGCAGGGAAAATTCTTGCCAGTGCGGCAAACCCGGCAGGAAAAAAACATACCGAACTGATCGCCTGAAGAAAAATAGCTACCTGGATCCATGAATTCGGGGAGGATCCCACAAACAAGGTTGCGGCCCCCGTTGTCAAGAGGAAGCTGCGTATCGATCTCTTCACTCCGATAAGGTCAACCAGCCATCCAGCAACGAGAGCCATAGGTATACCAGGGACTCTGGACAACGCAACCAACGTGTTGGCTGAGTCCAGATTCATTCCCCTTTCTGTAACGAGATAGAGGGGAGTGACTGCATATACCCCGAGACTCCCACCAACGGAAAGCCCAAAAGCGATGGTGATGATCCAGAAGGAGCCTTTCGCAGCAATTCTCCGGAAGATGGAATAGTGGGGAGTCGCACCGGGAAAAGCCCCTCCCTCTGCAAAACGAAAGAACATCGCGCCGATCAACAGGGTGAAAACACCCCATGCCCCGAGGATATGCCGCCAGGAAAGCAGGCCGGAAAGGGTTTCCACCAGGACGGGAGCCGCCACGAAGCCAAGGTTCGGGGCCAGTTCATGGACTGCAAGGGCTTTTCCCCAGTCGTCGGGGCGAATGAGTGTCGTTATGATGGCAATCCCCGACGGAAAATAGAACCCCGCCGACATGCCAACCAGAAACAGACAGAGACGCATTGCTCCAATGGATGAACTCATGGACGTGGTGAGTAAGGCGCTTCCCAGAAGCAGGGCGGAGAGAATGACGGTCTTCCTGTGGGTCAGTCTCGATGCGACGTAACCTGATCCCAGAAGCCCGATGCACACTCCCGAGGAAATGAAGAGAAAGAGGCTTGCAGCATTGGCATGACCGATTTGGAGCTCCTGCTCGACGATCACCAGAAGTGGGGCGGGAAGGATCCGGGCCACGAAGTTGGAGAGGAAGATGCCGGTGAGCAAAAGGAGCAAACCCATGCGGCCGGTGAAACGGGGCAACGACTCAGTCAGGAGTTGATGGGATTCTCTGTGGTCCATCGAGTCGGCGGTTCAAAAGGAGTAATCCGAGATCGGATCACCAGAGTCTTTTCGCGACGGGATGCTCGGCGCGGGGTGTCAATCGAATGGCATCGTACTCACACGGTACCCGGCAGATTCCACATCCGTAACAACGCAGGGGGTCAATGAAGGCACGTTGATGGGTGACAGAAAAGCCGATGGCTCCGAACTGGCAGTAACCCAGACAGGCGCGACATCCGACGCAATGGTCCGGCAGCACATGGGCAACGTATTCGCTCTTGAAGAACAGTTTAAAATCGTACTGGTAGCTGACCATGGCGAGGCAGTCGGCCCGGTCGCAATTGCAGATCGCCCCTATGAAAGGGGTCTTGAAAGTCCAGATGGTGTGAATCAACCCTCTGTCCTCAAAGGACCTGTGGAGCTCAAGCGCTTCCTCTTGTGTGAGCCTCTCGAAGAGCTTCACCTCCGGCCCCGGCTTGAAAGTTTCAAGGAAGGCTTCCTTTACATCCAGAAGCTTCTCCGGGTCAAGTCCCAATCCGAAGCAATACTCGGCGTCCGTCCTTCCCGTGGTGCTCTTA
>JAAYUJ010000299.1 GCA_012517775.1 Deltaproteobacteria bacterium | reverse complement strand
CTCTCCATGTCGAAAACCCCAAGGATCATCTGATGCGTCATCGCTTCCGAAAAGCCGCTGCTGTGGGACTCGTGACCGGGCTCATGGGAGTCGTTCTCAGCGTCATTCCGGCGGGGAGGAGCATCGAGGAGGATTTCGGGTTGCATCTCCTCTTCAAGATGCGCGGAACGCGGGAGGTTCCAAGAGATGTACTCATTGTAAGCATGGACACGGAATCTGCGCAAAATCTCAGCTTGCTGTCAAAACCCGAAAGATGGCCTCGTTCTTTGCATGCCTCGGTCGTTCAGACGCTTTTGCATGAGGGTGCGAAGGCAATTGTCTTCGACATGTTTTTCGAGGAGCCGAAATCCGCTGAAGAGGATGTCCCGTTTGCGGCTGCCATGAAAGAGGCTCGGAACGTGGTTCTCTGCCAGTCGCTGAGGCAGGAATCTCTGACCCTGGTTAAGGGTGAGCGGGAGAGAACGTTCTCTGTCAACATAGAGAGGCTTGTGCCCCCTCTGCCTCTTTTCGCAGAATCGGCCATCGGGGCTGCACCATTCCCGCTGCCAAAGGTGCCGGTAAAGGTCAGCAAGTACTGGACCTTCAAGACTGAGGCAGGAGACAAGCCGACCCTGCCGGTCGTAGCGTTCCAGGTTTACGCACTGGAAGTATATCGAGAGTTGCTGAGCCTCCTCTCGATCTTCAGCCCTGAGGATGGGAGCAGGTTGCCCCAAGACGGGGAGAGCATTCTTCAGGACGGAAATATCGTCAAATTGGCCCTGAGTATCCGGGAGATATTTCTCAGACAGCCCGACTTGGCGACCTCGATGCTTGCCGAGTTGGATCGTGTTCCATCAATCACATTGTCTCAAGAACATCTGAGACTGCTCAAGGCATTGATCAACATGTACCGGTCTCCCGACAGTTTGTATCTCAATTACTATGGTCCTCCGGGGCATATTGAAACGGTCCCGTATCATGTCATTTTGCAGGGCCGCAACAGTTCCAGGACTTCACACCCCTGGCCGGAAGTCAGGGGAAAGGCTGCTTTTATCGGCTTGTCCCAACTGCTCAGGCCCGAGCAGAGGGATGGCTTCTACACGGCCTTTTCGCAGCCTACAGGCATTGACATGAGCGGCGTTGAGATTGCGGCGACGGCCTTCGCCAATCTGCTGGAAGGACAGCATGTGAAGCCGTTGTCTCCCGGCGGTCGTGTGTGCCTCGTCTTTGCCTGGGGCATTCTGCTTTCCACGGTCTGCTGGAGTGTTTCAACCCTTGCCGCAGCGCTGTTAATGATCCTGGCCGGTTCCGCCTATCTGACCCTGGCCTATCGTGAATTCTGCGCTTCGGCCGTGTGGCTGCCCATCATGATACCCTTCGTAGCTCAAGTCCCCATGGCTTTCTTCGGCGTCCTGTGGTGGAAATACATCGATACTCACCGGGAGAGGGAGATTATTCGACGCGCCTTCGGCTACTATGTTCCCGACAAGGTTGTGGATGAGATTTCAAAAGGCGTGGGGGACTTTCTGGTCGCTGGCAAGACGGTTTACGGAACGTGCCTTTGCACGGATGCGGAGCAGTATGTCCGATTGTCGGAAGCCATGTGCCCCGAGGACTTGAGGGATTACATGAACCGTTACTACGAGGCGATTTTCAAACCGGTGAGGCAGCACGGAGGAATTGTGTCCGATGTGGTAGGTGATTCCATGATGGCCATATGGGCAACCGCACATCCTGATTCGGCATTGAGGTTTGAGGCTTGCAGGGCAGCCCTGGAAATATCGGAGGCGGTGCGCCGGTTCAATGACTCGGAGGGTAACCGGCCGTACGAACTGCCAACCCGCATGGGCCTGCATTCCGGCCACATTTCTATTGGCAGTATCGGAGGCGTGGACCATTACGAGTACCGTGCGGTGGGTGATGTCGTGAATACCGCCTCTCGCATTGAAAGCCTGAATAAGCTCCTGAAAACGCGCGTGCTCGTTTCCGAAGAAGTCATCGAGGGGCTGGACGGGTTTCTTTCTCGAGGTCTGGGCAGGTTTGTGCTCGCAGGAAAATCGAAACCGGTGATCATCCATGAACTGATCGGCCTGGAGCGGGAAGCCGGAGAAGAACAGACGCGTCTGTGTGAAGTGTTTGCCGCCGCCATGGAGGCTTATTTGCAAACATCCTGGGATGAGGCGGCGGCACTCTTTCATCGGTGTCTGGAGATTTCGGCACATGACGGACCCTCCAGGTTCTTTCTCCTTCAGTGTAAAGAGTACAGAGGGAGACCTCCGGATGTCGATTGGAACGGGGCTTATATTGTGACCAGGAAGTAGTCTTACCAGCACGACCGGTAATATCTCAATAAGTAGATCGGTATTCCAATCCCGACAGCATTTGCGCCTAGATGTCGTGAATGGAATCCGAACGTTTTGAAGCATTGAAGCAGCCGATGGACTTATTTGCACAAGCATTCGTCCTGTTTCGTCGAGGTGGATGACGGGCATTCAGGGAGCTTAGCCGTGAGAGTGACGAAGCTGCTGGTGATTGTGGGGATTGTTCTTTTTCTCTTTATCGATGCCGGTGTTCCTGGCTTTTCGCAGGCTGATCGCCATGGCGACGAATGGGTAGCCATGGTTGTTTCGGTGCAGGGTAAAGTTCAGAGTCGCAGAGAAGGGGAATCTCGATGGGTCGCGGTTGAGCTCAACGACCTCATTTTTGCCGGTGACATGATCCGGGTCGGGGAAAAGAGTCGGGCAGCGGTTCTTCTGCGCAATGAGACGACTATGCGACTCGATGAAAACACCGCTGTGACTTTTGCGGGTCAGGATGACGAAGAGAACTTTCTGATGCGGCTCATGTCGGGGGCCGCCCATTTCTTCAGCCGCACGCCCGGCGGTTTCAAGGTCATCACGCCGTTTGTCAATGCCACCATTGGAGGCACTGAGTTCTCAATGACAGTGGATGAGGCACAGACAACCATCACCGTTTTTGAAGGGCATGTCTTCGCGGAGAACGAGTCTGGTTCCCTGATCCTGGCGAAAGGGCATTCCGCCAAAGCTCCGCGGGGAAGATCCCCGGAGCCCTTCATTGTTCTGCAGCCCAGAGATGCCGTTCAATGGGCCCTATACTATCCTCCGATCATAGATTATCGGCCGGAGGATTTTCCGGACAGCGACGATGCATCATGGCAGGCAGGAGTCCGCAGGTCTCTGGAACTCTACATGGCGAATGATCTGCCCGGAGCGTTTGCGGCAATCGAAATGGAAACGTCGGGCATTCAAGATCCTCGTTTTTTTGTCTATCGTGCCGGGCTTTTTCTGTCGGTGGGCAGGGTGGAAGAGGCAACCGATGATATCCAGAGGGTTCTCGTTGACGAACCTCAAAACGGCCATGCTCTTGCCCTCCGCTCTATCATCGAACTGGCAAGGAATGAGAAGGGAAAGGCTCTCCAACTTGCCACACAAGCCGCAGTTCTGGCCCCTCAGTTCTCTTCCAGTTGGATTGCACTTTCTTACTCACAGCAGGCTGGTTTTGACCTGAAAGGAGCTTTGGCCAGTCTGAGGAAAGCGGCGGAACTGAGCCCCGAAAGCGCCCTGGTGCGAGCAAGACTGGCGGAGCTGCTGCTTTCCCTCGGCTACCTTGACCAATCCATCAAGGCCGCAGAGAGGGCCGTCGAGCTCAACCCCCGCCTGGCACGTACCCAGATGGTTCTGGGCTTTGCCTACCTCACGCAGATCAAGACAAAGGAGGCCAGAAAGGCTTTCGAAAAAGCCATCCGGATGGATCAGGCCGATCCACTTCCTCGCCTGGGTCTCGGCCTGGCAAAGATTCGCGACGGAAAACTGGAGGAGGGAAGAAAGGAAATCGAGATCGCGGTCATCCTGGATCCCAACAACTCCCTCATCAGGAGCTACCTGGGCAAGGCATATTATGAGGAGAAGAAGGAAAGCCGGGCGAAGGAGCAGTATGAAACAGCCAAAGAGCTCGATCCGCTGGATCCGACTCCTTTTTTCTACGATGCCGTCTTGAAACAAACCCTTAACAGGCCGGTAGAAGCATTGGAAGACCTGGAGAAGTCCATCGCCCTCAATGACAATCGTGCGGTTTTCAGGTCCCGCCTGCAGCTGGACCAGGATCTCGCGGCAAGAAGCGTGAGCCATGCCCGGATCTATGACGACCTTGGATTCCAACAGATCGCTCTCGCGGAAGGCTGGAAAGCCCTCACCTTTGACCCCGCCAATTACTCTGCTCACAGGCTCCTTGCTGATTCCTACGCTGCCCTGCCTCGCCACGAGATCGCCCGGGTGAGCGAGCTCCTCCAGGCTCAATTGCTCCAGCCCCTCAACACCAACCCGCTCCAGCCGGAGCTCGCCGAGAGTAAGCTCTTCATCCCGGCGACCCTGGGACCTTCAGAAGCAACCGTAAACGAATTCAACGCGCTGTTCAACCGGAACCGGACGGCTCTGCTGTCAAGCGGTATTGCGGGCGAACACGGCACCCTGGGCGAGGAAATTGTTCAATCGGGTCTGTGGGGGAGGTTTTCGTACAGTCTTGGGCAGTATCATTATGAGACCGACGGATTCCGCCAAAACAATGATTTTAAGCGGGACATCTACAATGCATTCACCCAGGTCAGTTTGACTCCGCAAACGAATGTCCAGGCCGAATATCGCTATGTGGACGCGGACCAGGGAGATCTTCTCGTCCGGTTCGATCCGGATGCCTATGATCGAGAGCTTCAGGACAAGGGGCGGACCAAATCCGTTCGGTTTGGTCTTCGGCATTCTTTCACACCTCATTCCGACCTCCTCGCTTCCGCAAGCTACCGGGCTTACGACATGGATACCTCTTACGGCATGGGAGAGGCCAAGACCGAAATGAACGGCTACGGAATGGAGGCTCAGCACATTTTTCACAAGGAGCGGTTCAGTCTCGTCAGCGGTGCGGGATACTTCAGCAGTGACCGCAAGGAGAACCTGTCTTTCTTTCCCGACTACACCAGCTGTACCGATGCCAATATCAACCACAGAAATCTGTACGTCTACTCCCTCATCAACTACCCCGCGTCTGTCACCTGGACCGTGGGGTGCAGCTTTGACGTGTTCGACGGGGGTCTTCTGAAGCTGGATACCGAAAGATTTAATCCAAAGTTTGGGGTCACCTGGAACCTGCTTCCCGGAACGACATTGCGTGCGGCCGCCTTCAGCGCCTTCAAGCGGACGCTCCTTTCGGACCAGACCCTGGAACCGACCCAGGTGGCCGGTTTCAACCAATTCTTCGATGATGGTGAAGGAACCGACTCATGGCGCTACGGAGTCGGGGTCGACCAGAAGCTTTCTTCCCGGCTTTACGCAGGAGCGGAGTACTCCAGGAGGGATCTGGATTCCCGTGGAGTCTTTATAGAGGAGATTGTCCAGGGCGATTTGGAAGAACACCTTGTCCGCGCCTACCTGTATTGGACCCCCCATCCATGGTTCGCCGCAAGTCCAGAATACCAGTTCGAGCAGTTCAGGAATTCCAGGAGCCTTCTGGCCAATAACCTCGAACATCTCGACACTCACAGGGTTTCCCTTGGGATGGGTTTCTACCATCCTTCGGGTCTTCTGGTCAGGTTGAAACCGGCATTTGTCTGCCAAGAGGGGAAGTTCCTCGGTGGGTACGAATTTCTAGAGGACGAGGGGCGACTGGTGCCGGTCATCGAGCCCGGAGGCAGCCATTTCTTTGTTCTCGATGCCGCCGTCGGCTACCGTTTGCCCAAGCGGACGGGAATCATCACCCTCGAGGGCAGAAACCTCTTCGACAAGTCATTCAGGTTCCAGGACACCGATCCCGCCAATCCCCGCCTGATTCCGGAGCGGTCAATCCTGGCCCGGATCACCTTTTCTTTCTGAAGTGGGCTCCATGGTTCTCCGGCACCCCTTGCCATGGGGGGGGCGGGAAAAAGGACACAATGAAGATTTGAGGAACAGGAGTGCTATCCGTTGATCAGGAATCCAGCCCCAGCGCTCCATGAACAAGGACCAATCAAAAGGAGGAACACTATGGCGAAGGAAGCTGCAAAAATCATCATCGACGAAACCGGGACCGTAGTAGCTGCAGAAGATATGGGCGGCAATCCGTTGAAAACCGAAGAGGGATCGTCAATCATCGGAGCGCAGGTCGTCACGGTGTGGGCGTCGGAATCGGGCACCCGTGCGGCTGGACTAAGGGGTTGCGTGTGGAGGCTCATCGGGGGTGTATGGAAGTGCGTCCCCTACTGATTCTTTGCCCCAGGCAGTCTGTCCTCTTGAAAATCCTGAGACTCTGCATATTTTAGCAGATAACATCCCATAAATTCACCGTTCTGCAACCACTCACCGGAAAGGGGAATGACTATGGAATTGCCGGATTACGTAACGGTCGAGGAAGTGAAGCGCGTTTGCAAGGCACTGAAGATTCGGGACTGGACCAGGCTGAAGAAGGCTGAGGTGCAGGAAAAGGAGGCAAAGATCATCCTGGAGGAAGTCAATGTGGAAGGGATGCCCATTGAACTGGAGGACTTCCGTGTAGGCCTGGAAGTCGAACTGGAGCACGGTGTCCGTTTCAGTGATGCTAATGTGACGAACAATCACCCCATCCTCACAGGTAAGATCGTCCTGGCACATCTCAAGGAAACTCTGGACTACTATCAGCGTCTGGAAGTGGCTGAACTGGAAGGCGATCTCCTCAAGGCCGTTGCGGCCGGAAACGGAGAAAAGGCCCTCAACTATTGCAGGAGACTCATCAAGGCCAGACAGGCGCTCAGTGAAGTGGAGGCCCGGGCATTTGAATAGCTGTCGTTGTTTTTTCGCCACTAACTTCAAACGCTGAATTTGCTTCGAGACAATAAAAAGAGGACCGGGAACGCTTGAGGAACTGCCTGGCTCCGAATACAACGAGCAGCAGGTCGACATGACGATCCGGCGCAAGCATCTTGATATTGTAAACGCAAGCTACTCGATCTTACCACACCCCTCGCACTTCCTCTTGATGTCGGAAAGAAGGTTTCTCGTCAGCCCGTGGAGTTTTGCAGGAACGCCCAGGAGGCTGCTCACCCAGAGGAGGGGGCCACTGAACACTTCAGTGCTTACGAGGAGTACGGCACCCTCTTCTTCCTGAAAAGTGAAGCTGTGTCGTGCATTGATTCCCAGCCGCCTTCCCTCCCACACAACCTCGCGGCCCTGATCGCAACGGCTGATTCTCGGAGTGATCTTCACGGGAAGATAGTAGGGTCTCAGGCTGAAGGAGAAGCAGGTGCCCGCAGCCATTCCTTCGCCCTCTACAAGACAGCAATCCCGGCAGACCGTGTTCCACCGGTTCCACTCCGCAAGAGTTGAGAACACGCTCCAAACCACGGGCAACGGTGCATGGATCCTGATTGATTCCTTTATGACCATTTGCATGACTCCTGCGCTGGGGGACTCAGACAACATCTTTTCAATAATTGGGTCGGGATTCCAATCCCGACAGCGTACGCATCAAAATGTCGCGTGTGGAAACCCGACCTACGAAGCAGTTGTAGCCGGGAATTGTTGAGAAATTGTCTTAGACCTCATATCTTCAGCAATTTCATCGAGAATCCCGTCATGCTGTTCATGCATCATTCCTGGAGCACGAGAAGAAGCCTTCGCCCTGCACAGGACTGGTATACAAGAATTCCGTGGTATCCTTTCACATATCATTTTACTCCCTCATGGGTTATGCATATGTGAATGATAAGGCGTCTCCGTGCTACTGGCTCCGGTTGGCGGAGGGCGGGGATCAATTGGAGAATTGAGTCAAACCGGTAGCTTCATTTTTCCCAACTTGGCAGGTCGGAAGAGGAGGGCGAACGATGGGGCTGTTTCAAACAGAGGATACGTGGGCGGGGTTGATCCTCAGAGTTGCACTGGGAGCCGTGATGCTTCCACATGGAGCCCAGAAGCTTTTGGGGTGGTTTGGTGGTCCCGGTTTCCATGGTACGATCCAGATCTTTTCCGAGAAACTGCAGATCCATCCTTTTTTCACGCTCCTCGTGATCCTGTCCGAGTTCTTCGGCAGCATCGGGTTGATCATCGGCTTTCTAACCAAAATCAATGCCTTTGGAACCCTCTGTGTGATGACGGGCGCAATCCTCCTCGTTCACTGGCCAAATGGTTTCTTTATGAACTGGCACGGCAACCAGGCGGGAGAAGGGTTTGAGTTTCATCTCCTTGCCATCGGCATCAGTTTGGCCCTCATGGTCACCGGAGGGGGCAAGTGGTCCGTGGATGAAGGCATCACAACGGCCCTTGGATATCGGAGTCGCAGAACCACCCGCCTCATTCGTCTTTGAAATTGAGCGAAAACCCGGATGCACAGGGATTGTGGCAGCCCCCTCGACACCGCAACAGATCCGACGGCCTGCTGGAAATGAACGTAACGACACGTCTCGCATTGGAGTGGATGACACCGACCATTTCCTTCCGGGCGGCAGGGATCCGACCACCCTGGCATGATCCTTCCACTCTGGATGTGGCCTATTCTGGGTATGCAGGGAGAGTCGCCATGCGTGGATCCTCCACTGCTCCACCTACCGTAAAGTGGTAGAGATCCTGGAATCTTGTGTCTTGAAGCCCTAGCATATCATGCATGCCGTCATCGAAGAAGCATCCGATTCCCGTCCCTCTCAAGCCTGCCGCTTCGGCCTCCAGATAGAGCATTTGTCCGATCATGCCGCATTCCCAGAAAAGCCTTGGATAGAACCAAGGACCTGCCTGCTGCAAAGGGGCACGAAATTCGGCAATCATCCCCACACTGAAGCAACCGTCACTCGCGATTTCCTGGAAGCAGGAAATCTGCATGGACAGTCTCTTCATGTCTCCCCTGGCGAGGAGGTACAATTCCAGACTTTCAGGGCATCCCTGCGGCTTTTCCCAGAGCAGGGCACCGTGCATGGCCCCTTTCAATGCGCTCTTCCTGGCCGGGTTGCGAATCAGAATATAGAGGCCCGGCTCAAGTCCATCCACACGATGGACAAAGAGAGCCAGGTGAACCAAGGAGTCCCAGCAGAGCACGTCGAAAGGGACCTGAGGCGGAATGCCGGGCAGAGTCCTCGAGAGGATGTGGTAGAAACCTTTTAGGGAAATCCTGGTGACGCCGTCCATAGCGGCGGCGCTGCGTCTTTTGCTTATGACTTCCCGCAGGGACACTGGCCTATCCTCAATTAGACTGGGAACTCCTCTTCCCGGTTGCCTTCCTTGAACCGAGTAGAGCCCCTTGCCCCCCGGTTTTCGTGCCGCTTCCGCGACATGGTCAATGGCCTGCCATTTCACGTGGGATCGGCTCAGCCGATTGGGCCGCCCCAGCCAGGAAAGGGCTTCAAATTCAGGAATCGCCTCCCGATTGAGGGACCAAGTTTTCGGACCATCGCCTTTCCCAGCGTACACAGCCAGCAGGCAGTCAGGTTCCTCCTCTTCGGCGCCTTCCGCATCGCGGAGCCCCAGGAGCAGGCTCAAATCTTCGGAGCTCAGGTTCTCGACAGGGCTGACCTGCCATCCAAGCCCGGCGGCGGCCATCCGTATTGCTCCCAGGGCGTGACCGACGTCCAGTGCACAGTAGCGGTAAGCTCTTTCCCCGTATTTCCAGGATTCACGCCAATGAATGGAGGTGAGGCCGAAAAAGGCAACATCCCATGGGAAACCTTGCAGCAGCTTCTCCCACAGAGTAAAAGGCACTTGAGTCCTCACTTCCAGGGCATGTTCCCGCGGGGCATAGTGGCAGACAACCGGGGATTCGGCAAGACCTTGTACAGCTCCACAAATGAGATAACCCTCTGTGGGGTGCAGATTTCCGCTGGAAGGATTAATGCGTAGCGCCCATGCTTCTCCGGCGGATCTCTTCCACGCAGATATAGCGAGACTGTCGAGGAACAGTTGACCGATGCTTCGAGCGTTCAGAGGTTGAGGGCTGATGCTCCCGGAGGAGAAGACAAGGTCATAGGCAGGAGTGCTCTCCCGTGGCATCCTCTCGAGGGCAATGAGGGGGGCACCCTGGTAACGCCGAAAAGGATCCGGTTGTGTCGCCCAATCCATGAAGTCCGGTCCGCGAGCATAGCGGTTGAAATGATGCTTTGTCGCCCGATGGTATCCCATAACCACTGAAAGAGAGTCGGACATCTTTCATCGCTCCTTCCAGACACGTGTTGCTTGACTGTCAATCAACGCATCCACTTCCCGCCTCGTGGGGATGGCGAGACGGGCGCCTGCCCTGGTGCAGCAAAGAGCCGCAGCCGCAGCGGAGACCTTGAGATTGGAGAGAAAATCCATTCCTCGAGCCACACCCAGGGAGAAAGCACCGTGGAAGGCATCACCGGCACCTGTCGTGTCCACAACGTCCACCGTAAATGCCGGCACATGTCCCTTTTCCTGTTCCCGCTTCCAGACGAGACCCTTTTCTCCCAAAGTAATGACAGTGCAGGGTGCATGGCAGCTCAGGCGTTCAAGGGCTCGGAACGGATCGCTTTCACCGGTGAAATCCCGGGAGAATCTTGTGGATGTGATGAGGTAGCGGGTTAGAGGAAGGAGATCGACCGTGCCCTTGTGGACTGATCCGGCGTCAAGAATGGTCGGAATGTTCCGGGCTAGAGCTTCTCTTGCCACCGAAATGGAGATCAACGGTTCGTGGCCGTCAAAAAGCACTGCTTTGGGGTTCATGCAGACCGGATCGAAGGGGATTTCCTCCACGGGAGGTGTTGCGCCCTTGAAATTGATCACAGACCTGTTCCCATTGGGTTTCACCAGGATGACAGAAAGGGGCGTAGGTTGCGATCCTCTGACGATCCAGTCAATTCTGACACCCTCGTCTACCAATTCCGCAACGTGGCGGCTCCCGAAAAAATCCTCACCAAGATAGGCTGCCAGAGCGCTTTGGCCGCCGAGCCGAACGACTGTCACGGCGGCATTGGCTGCGGGACCTCCTCCGCATGATATCATGTCCGTCGCGAAGCATTTCTCATCTGCGGCCGGGTGATGGTCCATGAGCATGGTGAGGTCGAATGAAGCATGTCCGACACAAAGGACGTCCAGATCTCCGTAAGATTCGACGCTCACGGTTTCTTTACCCGTTGGGACAGCCCGCAAAAGTAGGTTTCGAAAGAGAGGTAGACACCCACAGCGAGGAAGGTAAAGTCGCGGATCATTGTCAGGACTAGGTCGGATTTCCCCTCCGGGTTCGTGGTGAAACACCCGCAATGGATGTCCAGTCCCCTGGCAGCGGATATCACCATAGCGGAGAAGAACAGAGCGAGAAGCAGAGTGGTCAGAGCGACGGCACCATGCATCCAGATGCCGCACAGAAGCAAAGCCCCCAGAATCAGCTCCAGCCAGGGAAGCACAATGGCAGTCAGGTTAATGGCGCTGTGGGGGAGCAACTGATAATTGTATATCAATTTCGCGAACGCATCCGGGTGAAGGATTTTGTCCAGGCTTGCGTATACAAGAATGAATCCGAGGATCAGGCGTGCAAGATGGAAGGGGAACCTCCTGGCCATCAGCCATCCAATCCGGTTTTCATGAGCGTTGCCGCTGATCGTTTTGTCAGCTCTTTTTGCTTTCTGTGACTCCCGATCGGACATGACACCGGAGTTGCCCCTGAACTCGGTCGAATCGACCCCCGAGCAGGTGAAGTCGCCTCTCTTTTCTCCTTGTTCCATGTTGATCCCGTTCCCTTCGGATACTCTATCCGCCAGATTCACAATTTCAACTCAATTCGTCATCTCCGAGCACTCACATTAAAATGGACTCTTCCAACAAGATCAAGATCCTTTCACTCCGGTTCCTAATGATGGCTCGGATCAGCTGAAAGCATGAAGAGCAAGAGACTTATCGCAGTGCCTCATGCCCGTTCGGGGCACTGTAAGCAATGAAAAGTCCTTTGCAAGTCGGGTTTGCATACCCGACGTGTGTTCTTCGGGATTAAGATCCCGACCAGCGAGCAGCGAACCAGAGCACTTTTCGTAACAGACCATGGGGCCATCAAAGATGCTTACATGCAGTCTTCTCCTGGATCTCAGCGAACCCGAAAACGCAATGATGTTGGTGACCTTGGCGTTTTCGGCGCTGAACCGCTCATTTCTTCAAAGCAGCAACAGCGTCCGAAAGAAGATGGAGACAAATCAAATCCCGGTTGCTTTTGCGAACATATCGAATTAGCTTAATTGCCTGTTATGAATCTTAATTTTCAAGGACATTCCTTTGCAAGGAATGCCGGGGCACAGTATTTTCCGGTTTGAAATGAAAGGAAAAGCCCATGTCGCTGATACAAGTTAATTGGGATAAGTGCCAGAAGGATGGAATCTGCGTCGACGTCTGTCCGGTCCACATTCTCGAGATGGACGATCAGGGGGGGCCGCAGGTGGGGAAGGGACTGGCTCAGTACTGCATTGGCTGCGGCCACTGCGTGGCAGCCTGCCCCCATGAAGCCTTGGACAACGTGCGCAATCCACTGGCACGACAGGGAAAGCTGACCAAATACCCTTTGGTGGATTCACAAACAGCCCTTGCCTTTCTGCGTTCCCGCCGTTCCATCCGCCGATACACCGACTATCCCGTCCCCAGGGACCTGATCGTCCAGCTTCTCGATGCGGCGAGGTATGCCCCTTCAGGGCACAATTCCCAGGGAATCTCCTACATGGTCGTCGATGATCACGTTTCCCTGAAGCGTATCAGGGAATTGGTGGTGGAATGGATGCAGGAACTGGTGATCTCACAGCCGGAAATGGCAGCCAAACTCCATATGCCTGGGATCATCAGAGCACACGAACGAGGTGAGGATCGCATCCTCCGTGATGCACCCGCGCTCATCATCGCCACCGCGCCGAAAGACCTGAGACCCGCTCCCATCTCAAGTTGCCTCGCCCTTGAATATGTGGAGCTTTATGCCACGACCCTGTCGCTGGGGACTTGCTGGGCAGGGTATGCGCAGGTTTGTGCCCAGCAGTACCCGCCATTGACAGATTTTCTCGGCCTCCCGGAGGACACGGTCGTCACGGGGATGATGATGGTGGGGTATCCGAGGTACTGCTACCACCGCCTTCCCGAACGGAACCCCCTGCAGGTGACCTGGTTCGATGGCAAAGCTTCATAGTTGATAGCGCCTGGAAACATGAGGAGACCGCTCGGGAAGAGCCATGATTCCATCACCACACACAAGAATCGGTACCTTCTCAATAAGCAGGTCGGCATTCCATACCCGAAAGCCTTTGCACCAAGGTGTCAGGTATGGAAACCCGACCGGCGAAGTTGTCGATATCTGATCTTATTGAGAAGGTACAAGAATCGTTGGTAGAAGTGTCAAAGAGGAAGGGTTCACATGGAATCGGACTCAAGCAGGAAGAAAGGGCTGGAGCTCCTGTCAAAGCTCGCACAGGCTCACGGGGCGCCTGGCCGTGAGGCTGCGGTTCGACGGATCTTTCGGGACGAACTGGGTTCCGTCGAAACGGATAGACTGGGAAACGTATTCTTCAAGAAGACTGGGGCTGCCCTCAATCCATGCATCATGGTCTCGGGCCATATGGATGAGGTGGGGTTTGTCGTTCAGTCGATCACACATGCCGGTCTGATAAAATTCATACCTGTTGGAGGCTGGTGGTCTCACACACTCCTTGCCCACCGCGTAAGGATTCTCACCCGGGATGGGGTCGAAATCCCGGGAGTTATCGGAGCCAAACCTCCGCATTTTCTGACTGACGCCGAGCGGGAAAAGCTCATCAAGACGGACGATATGTTCATCGACGTGGGAGCTGCCACTGATGAGGAAGTGAGGAAGCGGTTCGGTATCCGTCCCGGTGACAGTATCGTCCCGGAGAGCCCTTTCATATCCCTCCACAATCCTGATTATCTTCTCTGCAAGGCGTTTGACAATCGCGTGGGCATGGCCCTTACCATTCAAAGCCTTCAGATGCTTTGTGAAGTCCGGCACCCCAATACAGTCTTCGGTGTGGGAACGGTCCAGGAAGAGGTCGGGGTGAGAGGCGCACAGACTGCCGGGCAAACGGTAAACCCGGATGCGGCCATTGTTCTTGAGGGAACTCCAGCGGATGATTTTCCTGGAATTCCGGTGGAGGAGCGGCAGGGAGCCGTCGGACGAGGTGTGCAAATTCGCGTGCAGGACCCCTCGGCCATTATGAGTCCTAATTTTGTCGATTACGCTCTTGACCTGGCGCACTCACACGGTATCCCACACCAGGTGGCGGTCCGACGAAGTGGGGCCACCGACGCCCGTGCATTCCAGCTCCACAAGCAGGGGGTTCCGACGATCGTCCTTGGGGTTCCAGCCCGCTACATCCACACGCACAACAGCATCATTCATATGGATGACTATCTGAGTGCCTTGCGGCTTACCATGGCTATTCTCGAGAATATGGATTCCCATATCTTCGAGAACCTGATTGCCTTTTCATGATGCCCTCCGTTTTCGAAAGAGCTGCATGATTTCATCGCGGGTCACCAGCGCGTCCAGCCGAGGCACCTCCTTAAGGATGTTCTCCCTCCCTTGCATCTCTTGGCGGTCCACGAGGACCACAACCCGGACGACATGCAAACCGGCTTCACGGCATGCCGCAATAGCCTGAAGGGTGGACCCCCCTGTGGTGATCACATCGTCCAGCACGGCGACCCGGTCTCCCCCTTGGACTTTGCCTTCCACAAGGCTGGCTGTTCCGTGCTCCTTCTGCTTCTTTCGAACCACGAAAGCCTGAATGGGATCCTTTTTCAACCAGGAAGTATAGGCTACCGCACTGGCGATGGGGTCCGCACCCAGGGTGAGTCCTCCGACAGCCTGCAACTGATCACCCTTCAATGCATCAAAAACTAGATTCCCTATAAGGACCTGCCCTTCCGGATCGAGAGTAACCCTTTTACAGTTGAAGTAAAACTGGCTCATGCCTCCGTGAACCAGTTTGAAGGAGGGAACTTCAGAGTACCGAAACGCATGTTCCAGGATGAGCTCTTTGAGCCGTTCTTTCATGGAGGACATGGGGAGAAATCCTCTGGCCCCCGCCGGGACCGATAAAGAATTGAAGGGGGTGCTCACGGGATCGCAGGCAACCATTAACTCCAGGTCATCATCTTCAGCAATCTGGACCAGAAACCCTCCTGACGGGTTGCCTCATGAAGCTTCCGGGCGTGGTTTTCCCGCTCCTGAGCGAGACGCTCCGCCCATTGACTCTGCTCCAGGGCCAGGCGTTCCGACCACAAGCCCTGCTCTTGGACCAGCCTGCTCTCGAAATGCTCACGCTCCCGTGCAATGCTCTCGGCCGCTTCCTTTTCCATAACCGACCATTTCTCCTGGATGATCTTCTGATGATCCTCCAGCTCCTTCTTCTGGATACGACTCTGGTAAACCAGGTCGCGGCGAAGCTTTTCGATCTCCAGATCCTTTCGGGCAATTTCCTGCTCTAGATCTTTCAATTGCTTGGAGAGTAAGCGGTTCTCAGTCAAAAGCTCATTGAACCGGCGCATTTGCTCCTCCAGCCCCGAGATGCGATCAACCACGGCTTGAAGGTCTTCACTCCGGAGGCTTTGCGTGCCGACAGGGTCATCAGCATTCTCCTCCTGGGTCATGGACTTGCAGCTGGGTGAAGAGGCGAAAATGCTGAGATCCGAGCGGGACACCCTGACTTGACGACCTTTTCTGCGAGCGGGGAGCTTTCCCGATGCGATATGATTGCGGACGGTCGTTTCGCTCACATTCAGGATGCGGGCAACTTCCTTGATGCTGAGATCCATTCGAGCCTCTCGATGTGGAGCAATACAGTTCTTCTGTTTGACAAAGCTTTATAAAACTTTCATGTTGTGTTATCAACTTGGTTTCGTTGCGCAGAACGGGCTGAGTTGACTCCAACCGCAAGCAGAAAATCATGCAGATATTGATTCGCCGCATCAGCCTGGGCTTGGCGGCTGGTTTTTTAGGCGCCTTTGTCAATGCCCTGCTGGTTAGGTATCTCGGATATCTGGGAATACCCCAAAAGCTCAACTTGGCCATTGCAGCGACATGGAGTGCTCAATCTTTATACCCCCGTCTGGTTTGGAGTGCTCTCTGGGGGCTTCTACTCGCGATTCCCGGTTGGAAAGGCGGTTTCTGGGTATCCGTCTTCAGCCGTGGAATTCTTTTAAGCCTTTTACCCACAGCATTCCAACTGCTCCATGTTTTCCCTGTTCTCACCGGGAAAGGGATGTTCGGAATCGCCCTCGGCAGACTCACGCCGGTTTTCGTCTGCTTTCACAATGCGGTTTGGGGCTTCCTTGCGGCACTGTGGGTCTATCTGGCTAAGAATGAGTCCCTGACCTGATGAAAACCGCAACAGTGAATCCATGAGAACTCGTGCCCACAGACTTCACGGATTGCTGACCACGGCATACAATAAAAAGGGAAAGGTCCCGAAGAAAGGCCTACAAACCAATAAACAGGAGACCACATGGGATACAGTATTGCTCTGGGAGGAAAAGGGGGAACGGGAAAGACGACCATTGCCGGTCTTCTCATCCGCTACATGATTCGCCATGGCATGAAACCGGTTCTGGCCATTGATGCCGATTGCAACTCGAATCTCAACGAAGTCCTGGGAGCCAGACTGGAAGAGACCCTTTCCGATGCCCGGGAGAGTATGAAGAAGGATGTCCCCGTCGGGATGACCAAAGACATTTATATGGAATTGAAGATGGAGCAGTCTCTTGTGGAGGGAGACGGGTTCGATCTCATCGCCATGGGCAGACCGGAAGGTCCCGGTTGCTATTGCGCGGCAAACAATATTCTGAGTAACCTTATCGAACGTTTGATATGTAATTACGATTACATGGTTGTTGACAACGAAGCGGGAATGGAACACTTCAGCAGATTGAATCAGAAGGATATGGATCTTCTGATTGTGGTTTCCGACCCAAGTCGCAGAGGTTTGATAGCTGCCTGCCGCATTGCTGAGCTGGTGAAGAGCCTGCCCATGAAAGTGGCCAGAATTGTTCTCGTAGTCAATCAAGTGCAGAACGACGAATTCATTCTGCCGGAAGAAGTCCTGACCACGTTCGGGAAGGACAGGGTTTCTTTTGTTCCGGCGGATCCCTTGGTGGCAAGATATGATCAGGAGGGACGGCCGACCATTACCTTGCCTGAAGATTCGCCTATCGTGAAGGCTACGGAATCAATTTTCGACCAGTTTTTTGCAGAATGAAGCTGGAGTGCAACAGAGGGGGGAGGAGACGGCCATGTTTGCTGTTCATCGTGCATTGGTGAGCGTTACGGACAAGTCGGGAATCGTGGAATTCGCCAGGGGATTAAAGGAATACGGAGTGCACATTCTGTCAACCGGAGGCACTGCCAAATTGCTGCGGGAAAATGGAGTGGATATTACTGAAGTATCTGAATATACAGGCTTTCCAGAGATGTTGAATGGTCGTGTCAAGACATTGCATCCGAAGATTCATGGAGGAATTCTGGGAATCCGTGATAATGAAGCTCATGTGAAAACGATGGCGCAGCACGGCATAGAACCCATCGACATGGTAGTCGTCAATCTCTACGCTTTTGCGAAAACGGTGGCCCGACCTGAATGCACCCTCGAGGAAGCCATCGAGAACATCGATATTGGCGGCCCGACCATCATCCGCGCATCTGCGAAGAACAACCGCCATGTCGCAGTAGTAACGGACCCTGAGGATTATTCAGTGGTGCTGGATGAAATGAAACGGACTGGAGGGAGCATCTCACGGGAAACAAGTCTCAAACTGGCCTGCAAAGCCTTCTGCCTGACCCATGCCTACGACGGAAACATCTGTGAGTATTTGCAGGGCGTGATCGCCTGAAGTCGGCTGTTTACCAGGAATAGAGAGAATGTTTCGATGAAGGTACTCGTGATAGGGAGCGGTGGAAGGGACCATGCAATTGCATGGAAGTTCAGGAAGAGTCCCCGAGTCAGACAGGTTTTTGTAGCTCACGGCAATGGGGGAATCAGCCGGATTGCCACATGCGTCAATGCAAAAACCATCGAAGAGATGGTGGATTTTGCGGAGAAGGAAAAAATCGATCTCACTTTCGTAGGTCCGGAGAAACCTCTTTCCGCCGGCATCGTGGATCTTTTCGAGAGCCGCGGCCTGCCCATCATCGGACCAAACAGGCGGGCCAGCCGGCTGGAATCGAGCAAATGTGACACCAAGATCATGCTCAGGGAGTTGGGGATACCGATCCCTGAGTTCGCCGTGTTTTCCGACCCGGAAGAGGCCAGATCCCATGTACGCAGGCTGGATTATCCCGTTGTGGTGAAAGCGGACGGTCTTGCCGCCGGGAAAGGATCCCTTGTGTGCTCCACCACTGAAGATGCCGAGAGGGCGATCCAGGAGATCATGGTGGACAGGGTTTTTGGTGATGCCGGTTCACGGGTGGACATCGAGAAGCGCCTTTTTGGAAGAGAGCTTTCCTTTTTCTGCTTTACCGATGGATACAGCCTGGTGCCCATGGTCGCCGCACAGGACTACAAACGGGCCCGGGACAATGACGAAGGCAAAAACACCGGAGGAATGGGCGCGTATTCGCCTCATCCCTGGCTGACAAAATCCCTTGTGGAAGTGATCATGTCCCGGGTGGCTGAACCTTTGATTCACGGAGTCCGTGAGAAATACGGGATTCTTTACCAGGGGATTCTTTACCTGGGGCTCATGCTCACTGAAGAGGCCGGTGAACTGAATCCTCAGGTTCTGGAAATCAACATTCGTCTGGGTGATCCGGAGGCCCAGGTGATTCTGCCGCGCCTGGAGACAGATCTTGTGGATATATGTGAAGCGATTCTGTTGGGGAACCTCAACGACGTTACTCCCGTATGGGATCCTGCATACCGGCTTTGCCTCATAGCAGTGAGTGGTCCGACAAAGGGGAAGAAGGGCTGGTATAAGGGTTACCCGGACAGATACAAGATCGGTGTCCCAATCCAAGGCTTGGAGAGCATTGACCAGGATTGCCTTCTCTTTCACTCAGGGACTGAGCTGTGCCCCGATGGGCAGTTCATCACAACTGGAGGCCGAGTGCTCTGTATCGTGAGCAGAGGCGATACCCTTGTCGAAGCTCGCGAGATAGCCTTTCGGGAAATGGAAAAGCTGAGCTTCGACGGGCTTTATTATCGCAAAGACATCGGCATGGCTTAGCCGGACTCGGCGGGAATCAGCAGGTATAACTGACTGATGTCCCTTCAGAACACCAAGAATCATGAAGAACAAAGAGTCTGAACGCAGAGACCCGAGTAAATTTCCATCAGCGAACCTCTCTACGCTTTTGGGTTTCTCTGCTGTAGAATCAGTTTTTTCCATTTGTAGATCGGGTTTCCAACCCTACATCCCACTGTCGGGAATGGAATCCCGACTTACTCGTAGGAGGAAGCCAAACAACTTTTCAGAGCAGTCGTTCATGTCCCTGGGGACACTCTAAACGATGAAAAGTCGCTTCGTAGGTCGGGTTTCCATACCCGACATGCGATCGTCGGGATT
>JAAYUJ010000298.1 GCA_012517775.1 Deltaproteobacteria bacterium | reverse complement strand
TGGGCGCCAAACCAGCCTATTACCATCACAACAGGAGAAAGCCCCGATACCAGCATGAGATACATGATGCTCGGCGCTTGAAAGACCTCAAGAATCTCAGGGTGGGACAGTCGCCACGTGACCGCTATAAGGCATGTGATGAAAAGGACGATGGACAGGACGATCTTGATGGCGACGGGTTTGACCGGTTTTGCCATGTAGTTGTACCACCATGTAAAAAGTCCGGTGACAATGACAACCGGCATCATGATCAAACCTGCAACCATGCAATGGAGGCCCGTGGTCTCGAGTGATTTCACGCCCGTCAGAAGAAAGAGAACATTGAAGAACGTGGCGGCCAGCATGAACACAATGGGAAAGTGAACCGTCATGGGGTGAGGGTGGCGCTTCAGCATGGGATAGTGAGCAAGAAGTCTCATAAGAACTCCGGGCATTCGCCTTTCCGGGGCTTCGACGGTTGTGATGATACCTGCCTGGGGATACCTTTCAAGCACCTCCGTCCCATGGGGCGCGGCCTGAAACTCCGTCGTGAGGTCCCTCCCGGCATGGTGGCGTCTCATGTGTATGCCGCCTTTCCACATCTTGCTGCGGGTCACATCATATACTTTTCCCTGATGAACGATGTAGACGGGTTGGCCATTCTCACCGTTGAATCGGGATATCTCTTCAAGATCGAATTCACGCATTGGCACATTTCCTATCGATGTCAAGCCGGGAAGGTCGTCAAGATCTTACCGGCTCCTCTTCCCATTCGAGGTGAATGTTGGATCAGTTGCATTCTCGGAGCGGGATGGATTTCTCTTGATGGACACGAGGCGTGCTAAAGCCCCCTGGAGAAACAGCAGGAAAAGGTCACCCCCTTTTTCGGGCCTGGCTTTGCCGAGACCTTTCCATGGTGCTTTTCCGCGATCTCCTTTACGATCGCCAGTCCAAGCCCGGTCCCTTCAACACCTCTCGCCGTGACATTTCGTTGAAAAAGACCAAAGACCCTCTCACAGTCCGCATCACGGATACCGACTCCGTCATCTGTTACCGAGAAGATGTGGTATTCATCGGATTCCTCGTAACCGATCCTTATTTCAGTCAACTCTGGTCCGCCGTATTTCAATGCGTTGTCTACCAGATTTCTGAGAACTCTCAGCAGAGACATCCTGTCAGCCTTGATGGAAGGCGTGCTCTCCGGCTGTATCCAGTTGATCTGTCGAATGCTGAGCAGTGCGTCGAATTCGTCCCGGACCATTTGGATGACCTCGATGGGCTTGAACTCCTCATAATGGACAGGAATCTCCTTGGTTTTGATGTATTCATTGATCTCCTCTATGAGCGCCGAAGCCTGCTCCGAGGCCTTCAGAATCTGTTCGCAGTAGGTGCGGCCTTTTTCATTCAGGACCGGGGAGTATTGCCTGTGAAGAAGCCTTGTGAGACCATTGATACCGATGATGGGACTCTTGAGGTCATGGGATACCGAATAGGCAAAAAGCTTGATTTTCTCGGCATTTTTTCTGACTTCCTGTTCCATCACCTTGTGCTCGGTGATATCTCGGATGGATTCAATCGCCCCGATCAGATGGCCGCTGTCATTGAAAAGAGGGGATGCCATAATCCAAAGGTAAGCCCCTTCCCCAAGGTAAGTCTGAGGGACAAACGCTTCCGCATAGATGGTGTTGCCTTTCTTCCTGACGAAGTCATATTCATGGGGAAATTCAACATCCGTTTCAAAGACCATATCGATGAGCATCGGCCTCGTATCCCCATAGAAAGGAACAGCGTAGGCGTGGTCCCCCCTGCCGAGAATATCTTCCTTGGGAATCCCGGTCATGATCTCGATCGCCTTGTTCCAGGCAATCACCCTTCGCTCATTGTCGATGACCAGTGTGGCATCCGGGAGAAATTCGATGATCCCCAGGAGCTTCTGATGGGCGATCTGCAAAGCCTCTTCGGCTTTTTTCCGCTGAGTGATGTTGCGGGAAATGGTTTCGATGGCGATGATATTTCCTCCTTCATCGAGAATAGGTGCTGTGTGCTCTTCCGTCCAGACGATTGTACCGTCCTCGCGAATCCATCTCAGCTCAGGGAGGCACAGGGGAGGGACACCGTCCAGAAAGGTCTCTCTGCGATAGATACACTCCAAGAGGACCGTGTCATCCGGGTGAACCAGCTTGAAGGGAAGATCCGCATCGGCGTAATATTCTTCCGGGCTGCACCCGGTGATGCGTATCACGGAAGGGCTGACAAAAGTGAAACGGCGCCGGGGCAAGAACTCGTATCGATAGACGACGTCAGGGGCGTTCTCCGCGAGGCGCCGATAACGTTCTTCACTCTTCCTCAGAGCATCCTCCACCTTCCGCCGTTCCACAATCTCCTGCTGGAGTTTCCGATTGATTCTTTCAAGCTCAGTCGTCCGCTCTGCCACGATTCTTTCCAGATAAGCCTGATTGCGTCTCAGATCCTCTTCGATCTCGATTCTGGTAATATGGCGAGGCATAAAGGATACCTCACACGGCTCGTTTACGCCATCGGGATCTTTCTGCATCGTCTCAAGCTCTGCAACCCTCCGGCGAAGCCTCGCCAATTCGCGAATCAAATCCTCTTTTGTCTTCTCTCCGTCTTTCATCCTTCCATTCCCTGCAGGCGCAACAAAAGTGCCGTATCAACAGGATACAAAAATGGGAAGCGCCCCATTCCATCCTTGATGTCGCCATGTCCGCCGATGGCATGGCCAGATGGAACCTATTCCATCTCACAAATGCCTTAAGCTTTGGGACTCCTCTGTCGTCATGATCAACGGCAAGGGTAAGTCCGCGGGGATTGCAGATTCAGGGCGACCGGGTTTTCAGTTCATTGTTCAGATGCCTATGCAGATCTGACATCGACTCCGTGATCACTACAACAGTTTCTGTATCCCCCCAGCGGAAGAGTTCCTCGGCAGCTTCCATGGGAAGTATCAGGCATCCATGGGAACAATACGGACCAGTGAGGTAGCCAGCGTGAATCCATACACCATCGTAAATCCTCATGGCCCAAGGCATCCAGGCAGGTTCTCCGAAGTCGTTCGTGTAACTGCGAGAATGCTTGTCGGCATCCTTTTCGAGAATAGTATACGTACCCGCCACGGTTTCCTCCCCCGGCCTTCCCAGTCCCACATGGGTACCTCCGGCGGCCTTTCCCTTTTCGTACCAGCAGAGGAATGGAATATCCTTCACGACGACAATGGATCTGGGAATATGGGATAGGTTCGCAAGCCGCCTGGGCAAAGGATTCCAGTTGCGGAATGCCCTGAAGTCATTGGGGACCTTGAGGGGCTTGCGGTTCCGAATGTCCTCGGAGATGTGAAATTCCGCCTTGGTATTCAACCGGGCAAGGATCTTACGGCATACCGAGGATGTCAGGCTCGGGTCCTTCTTTTCCAGATTATTGAGCTCCTCCTCTGAAATGGCACGTTCCTCCCATCCCCAGTCCGTGATTTCCTGAGAATAGGGTATCGT
>JAAYUJ010000297.1 GCA_012517775.1 Deltaproteobacteria bacterium | reverse complement strand
TATCTGCCTCATTTTGCCGCTCTGGCTCCGTCGGGGGACGAGAAGGAGTTTCCGCTCTGGCTCGTCAGCTATCAGACCATGTTCATCACGAATGGCTACCACGCTAATCCGCCATTCATGACCAAGGGTATTTTTGATTTTATTCTCAAAGGAAATGAACTGCTTGTCGAGGCAAATCCGCAGACCGCCAAATCCATCGGACTGGGGGATGGGCAACGCGCCCTTCTCAAGACGCCACAGGGGGAATTTGCCGTTATCCTCCATCTTTCGGCGGGCGCTCGACCAGGAGTTGTTTACATTGTACACGGTCTCGGTCACAAGGGCTATGATCAGTACATACAAGGCAAAGGAATCAATGCGAACAACCTCATTGAAGTTCAGGTCGACCCGGTCACAGGATTTGGGACCGTGTGGGCCACCCGCGCCCAACTGCGCCGCGCATAGGAATCGACTGCTGCAATCATCTACAGGGCGAGGCGCGAAATCGCGCTGTGTGCTGAGGAACCATGAGTCGAACAAGGGGGTATAACCTGTGAGTGGAAATGGCCATGCGGAAAGCAAGCTGCGCTACGGTATGGTGATTGATTTGGATAAGTGCACGGGTTGCATGGCGTGCAGTGTCGCATGCCAGGGAGAGAACAATGTGTCGTTTCTGCCCGACGAGAGCAACAAGACCCGTTCAATCACCTGGATGGAGGTTTATCAGCTCCAGAACGGCAAGGATTATCCAGATTATCAGTTCACTTACCTTCCAAGACCCTGTATGCACTGCGATGCCCCTCACCATTCTCCCTGCACGTTTGTCTGTCCGGTGAACGCCACAACGCGCGACGAGACGAACGGCATTGTTACACACATCTATCCACGTTGCATCGGCTGCAGATACTGCCTTGTGGCCTGCCCTTATCATTCGCGGGACTTCAACTGGTGGGATCCGTACTGGCCTAAGCCCATGGAGAAAATGCTGAGTCCGAATGTGAGTACGCGCATGCGCGGTGTCGTTGAGAAGTGCACCTTCTGCCATCACCGTCTCCTCGCAGCCCGCTCCAAAGCTTATCTCGACGGCGCGAATCTGGACGAAGTCACCTATACTCCTGCGTGTGTCGAGGCCTGCCCCACAAAAGCCATTGTATTCGGAAACCTGAGGGATCCCAACAGTGAGGTGGCCAAGCTCGCCAGGGATCCACGGGCCTTCCGCATTCTCAGCAGATTGAACACCGAGCCGAAGGTTTACTATCTGAGCAGGTATCAGTGGGTGCACAAGCTTGGGGACAAGGGATTGTAGTGTAAGAGGACATGAGATGTTTCGAGCCGCTATTTATGATGGGTCGGCTGGAGACCCGGTTTTGGCTTTTTGATTGCGATGTGAGGGGTCGAGAATGGATAATGCATTGATTCCTGAAGGACTGAAGCGCTGCCCTCTTCCCGTTTTTTCCTTGTGGATTTTGCTGCTGCTCGCGATCATAGGAGGGGGGGTTCTGGCAGGTGGAGTGGTTTTGATCAAGGCTTTGAATGTCACGGGGCTCAACGATTACTTCGGTTTCGGGTTTTACATCACCATAGACCTGGCCATCATTGCTCTCGGAGCAGGTGCATTTTTCTCCGGCTTTCTCTACTACGGCCTTTCACGCTTTTTCCCTGCATTCAAAGAACTGAGCAAGATCATCAATCTTGCCGTGATTATCGGTTTTGTCTGCTATACCGGGGCAATCGTGATCCTGATTCTGGAGATCGGCCAACCCATCCGCGGCTGGTTTCCATACTGGCACGCCAACGTGCACTCGATGCTCACGGAAGTGATTTTCTGCATCACCTGTTATGCCATCGTGTTGATTATCGAGTATGTCCCAATCATTCTTGAAAACCGCAAACTCAACGCAATCCCTTCAGTGCGCTTATTCGGCCATACCCTCCACGAAGTCATGGCCATTTTCGCCCTGACAGGAACCTTTTTGAGCTTTTTCCACCAAGGGTCACTTGGTGGTGTTGCCGGAGTCCTTTTTGCACGACCTTTCGCATTCAGAACCGGATTTTTCATCTGGCCATGGACCTTCTTCCTGTTCATACTCTCCGCCATAGCATCCGGACCCGCGCTGACTGCGTGCGTGTGCCGCATTATCGAGAAGGTCGGCAGGAAGCAGCTGGTTGACCGGAGCGTTTATGAGCTTCTTGCCAAGATCGTGGGGACCCTTTTGGCCGTATATATCACCCTCAAGATCATCGACACGCTCTATTGGGCCCTGGTCCTGGCCCCAAGCTTCGGCTTCAAGCTCGCCGATTTCTATCTTGGACCGGTATACGGGTATTGGCTCCTGCTCGTTGAGATTGTCATCGGTGGAGTGATTCCTGCTATCATTCTCCTCACTCCACAGGGGCGCAAGAGCAATGGGCTCATGTTCAGTGCGTTCGTTCTCGACATCATCGGGGTCACCATCAACCGATATGTCATGACCGTGCAGGCCATTGCCACCCCAGTGATGCCTTTCGATCGATGGGAGATCTACGTGCCCACCATTTACGAATGGCTGCCTGGATTCGCCCTGATCGCCTATTGTGCATTGATCATCTCTGTCTCTTACCGTTACCTGCCCCTCTTTCCCAGAGAGAAGGAGCTCAATCCGGCTGCATAGAGCCGGGGTCGGCTGTTGGTGCGAGCATTCCACAACCACGGCAGGATCCAAGAAACGTTTTTGGTATTTGATTGTAAGCCCATGACGCCCTCATAGCTGCCGCATCCGCTTGAGGGCGTTTG
>JAAYUJ010000296.1 GCA_012517775.1 Deltaproteobacteria bacterium | reverse complement strand
TGGATGAACCCCGCCAGACCTCTGCCAACAAATTGTTGCGTCACATCCTGTTCATTGTAGCCGCTCGACAGGATCACACGTACGTCGCTCCGCAACTTGCGCAGCTCTCGAAACGTCTCCTCTCCTCCCATCTCCGGCATGGTGAGATCCAGAATCACGCATGCGATCTCATCTCGATGGGTCCGGAAGACCTTTAGTCCTTCGAGGCCATTGACTGCGGTGATGACCCGAAAGCCCAACTGTTTCAGCATCTTGGATCCCACGTCGCAGACAAAGGTGTCGTCATCAACGAGCAGGATAGTCCCCCCGGCCAACAGCGAAGCACTCTCTTCCGCAGTCTTCACCCTCTCGCCAGCCTCCCATTCCACGGCGGGCAAGAGGATCCTGAAAGTACTCCCTTTCCCCGGCTCGCTGTAGACCTTGATCGCTCCCTTGTGGCCGCGCACAATGCCGAGTACGGCCGCCATCCCCAAACCCCGACCGGTGAACTTGGTGGTGAAGAATGGATCAAAAATCCTGCTCCGGGTTTCGGGGTCCATACCGCATCCCGTATCCGACACTTCCAGGTAGACATATGTCCCCCCGGAAAGGCTGTCGTCCAGATAACTCTCGGACAGATAAGCCTCATCGCACTCCATGACTCCGGTCGTCACAGTAATGATGCCCGTTGTGTCGCCCAGAGCGTCGGATGCGTTCGTGATCAGGTTCATGATCACCTGCCGTATCTGGGTCGCGTCCGATTCCACCGGCGGCAGTCCTTCGCCGAGAGAGTATCGCACCGTCGCTTTCTTGGAGACCGATACTTCCAGAATCTGTCCCATTTCCCTAACGATCTCCGATATGTCATGGCAGCTAACCACGAAGCGCCCCTTTCCGGAATAGGCGAGCATTTGCCGGCATAGCTCCGCAGCCCGTTGTGAGGCTCTCGTGATCTCCTCGACGTGCTGGTATGCGGGGGAAACCGGAGAAAGGGAGAGAAGCGCCAGGTCGGCGTTTCCGAGGATGGCCATGAGCAGGTTGTTGAAGTCGTGTGCGATCCCTCCTGCGAGGACGCCCAGGCTCTCAAGTTTCTGGACTTCACGCATCTGGACTTCGATCCTGCGGTGTTCCTCCTCCATTCGCTTGCGTTCCGTGAGGTCGTTGAAGACTGCAAGCGTCTTTTTCCCCATGTTTGTTCTAAAGATCTCGATAGTCCTTACAGATCCGTCCCTGCAGGTCATCACGACTTCGATCCTATACGTGGCGCCGCTCTCGTTGCCGACTTTCTTCAATGTCTGTTGCATCCGTTCGAGAGTGTTTTGCCGGTAGGCCGGATCGCGGAAAGCAAGCTGGAACCAGTCTGTCAGGGTGGGGACGTCCTCGGTCGTATAGCCAAAATTCTCGATGAACGCAGGGTTTAGATATTCGATCCTGCCATCTTGATCGGCAAGTCCAATGGCCAGTGGTGACGATTCCACCACGTGACGAAACCTTGCTTCGCTCTCGCGGAGCGCTTCTTCCACCTGCTTCCGCTCGGCGATGAACCGCGCCTGCTGGATGTTCTGATAGGCAGTGATGGAGATCTGATTGGCCAGAGCAAAAAGGCAGTGCGCGATTTGCTCAAACTTTTTCACCGGCATAATGGGAACTCTGAGGAAGGCTTCGCGGAACGCGGCCTCGTCGGAGCCGATCCTGCGGGCATATTCTATGATCTGCTCCTCGCTTTGTGCCTCGTTCCGGACCTGGCCGATCAACCAACTGGCGATGTGGCGTCCGCCGACCGTGATGCTGGCGCCGGCACCCCACAAGCCTGCGCTCAAGCACGGTTGAATGATCGGCCCGGAGGGATTATGCCGTCCCAGGGTCGAATCAGATATTTGACAGTTTCTCCACCCGTTCTCGTTCTTGCGGATGAACTCGCTACAAAAATATGTGAAGTTGCTTGGTTCAGTGATGGGTGTCCCGTCAGGACGTGTGATGAGGGAACCAACGCCCCAGGCATTTGCGAAGAGATCCTGGAGACGCTGAAGGTCGCGAAGATTGAACAAGTCCTCGAAGGCAATGTCTTCAACATCATCCAGCGGTTGCGTCAATGCCACGATGCGCTTTTCAAGCGCTTCCTCGGCACGCTTGCGCTCGGTGATGTCCCGGTCAATACCGCAGTAACCGAGAAGGTTTCCGTCCGCGTCGATAATGGGGACGCTGCTCGTCTCCAGGTCTACCCTTTTCCCACTCTTGTGAATTTTCATATTCTCAATGCCATTCAACGGTGCTCTTTGCTGCGCAGCCTCATGAAAGATTCGAGCAACCCGTTCTCTTTCGCCGGGAACCATG
>JAAYUJ010000295.1 GCA_012517775.1 Deltaproteobacteria bacterium | reverse complement strand
TGGGTCTGCAGGAGATTCGGTCCGTCACACGGGAGACCGTAGAAGCCGTTCTTGATGAGCGTCACCGGAACGGCCCTTTCAGATCCATCGACGATCTCCTCCGGCGGGTGCGTCTGAACCCTGCGGACGGGGCAATCCTCGCCAGGAGCGGATCCCTCGATTGCCTGGCAGGCGGGCTTAACCGTCCCCAAGTCCTGTGGCTACTCGAAGCGAGGCTTGCAGGGAGCGGTGCAGCCCGGCGTCATGCGACGGCCGGACAGATCTCCCTATTTGCCCGTGCCTCCCTGACGGCCGGTGCTCCTCCTTTTCCCGATTACACTCCACTGCAGCTCTGGCGGCAGGAACTGGAAACGCTGGGCTTTGTGCTCTCCGTCCATCCCCTGTATGCCTGGCAGCCGGCGATCCGAAAACTCCCCCATCGCCTAACCCGCGCATCGGATCTCCCCCGGCATGTCGGCAGGTTCGTGTGGACTGTCGGCTGGCCCATTACCCGGAAAGAAGTGGTGACCAAGGCGGGGGACCCCATGGAATTCGTTTCCTTCGAAGACGAAACGGCCATCTATGAAACCGTCTTCTTCCCGAGGGCCTTTCACCGCTTTTGCCAGGACATGAACATGGAGTCTCCGTACCTTCTTTACGGGCAGGTGCAGGAGGAGTATGGAGCGGTCAGCCTCAACGTTCAAAAGTTGATACGGGTTTCCACAATGATGAAAAACGGCATGGAGTAAGTCGGGCCTCTTACCCGACATCCTTTGTCGGGAATGGAATCCCGACCTACGAATAATGGAACCCGGGGACTTTTTTCAGCAGTCCCTCATACCTCTTCGGTATACACACAAATATGAAAAACACAGAATCTTGGCGTACAGGCCAAAAAGCCCGCTTAGATTCTCCCGTGGAATTTTCTCTCCGATCTCCGCGTGCTCGGCGGTGAAGTGGAAGGGGCTTGGCAGAGAGGGCTCAGGTGTAATGGACCGCCAGCCAAACGGTCTCGCCGCTTATGTCGGTCCATTCCACCCGGTGTTTCCGATGAGCCGCGATATTGATCCAGGCTCCCGGTTCCAGAACGAGGGTTTCATCAGGCTCCCGGAATTGGAGAACCGCTTTTCCTTTCAGGAGCAGCACCCACTCGTGCCCCTCCTGATCGTACCAGAACCCACCGGGAGATGCCTGGCCCCAAGAGATGATCCGTTCAATCCTCACAGCCGGAGATCCAGCCAGCACCTCGGTGAACTCATCAGGGAGCCGGGTTGGTATTTTATCATATATATTATTGACTTCCACGAAAGGCAGCCCCTCAGGCCTTGAGAGTGAACTTCCAGGCACAGTACCACTCATCGGGATGCGGGTCGGGAGGACATCCGATGCATTCCGTCTCGATCCGTGGATCGATCGTGGAAGCGAAAAAGGGGTATTCCACCATTCCGCCTGATTTGCAAGGGTAGTCGGCGAGTCCTTTGCGCTTTCTCGCCGACTGCACGCGGCAATCGTTCATCCTGAATATGAAGGTGGTCCCGTCAATCTCTTCGATGGACTGCTTGTTGATCCTTGCGTACATGCGGAAACCCAGGGCGGCTTTGAGTCCATCCAGCCCGGCCCGACGGGGCAAACCCAGCAGTTCCTTGATCCTCAACGCCTCATAGGGTGAGAACCTGGACCAGCACGTATCGTTGCAGCGCTTGGCCGTGTCCATCCCAAACCGCTTCTCCACCGCCTGAAACCACACACCGTCATTGGCCAGCCAGTTGACGCAGACACCGTCGAGCAATTTGATCAGACCCTCCCTGCTCATCTCTTTCAGGACCCTGGGCGTACCATCCTCCAGTTCGAATCCCAGGATGGTCGAAAGGCGCTTCATCATGATGGCGAAGGAAAGGTCACCCGCCTCCAATTCCACCGCCACGGCATTTTGCATCCCCAACTGGTATTCCACCTCGCGAAACCAGCATCCATAGTGGATCAAAGTCCGCCGGAACCCCTCCATCACCCAGCGGACCAATTCTTCCTGACTCAGTTCGTCGAACTCCCTGGCCAATGCACGATCTGTCACCGATCTACCCCCTTCAATGGAATGTATCATCACTTCCCTGCGTCAATAGCCTTCCTCATGCGCGAGGTCCGCCTCGCCCACCTTCTCCTTGAACAGGTGATATGCCCAAGCCTGGTAGACAAGTACCACAGGAACAAAAGTGAGTGCAATGCCGAGCATGATCTTTAAAGTGAGAGGACTCGACGACGAGTTGTAAATCGTCAAATTGAATGCTGGATTTAGACTCGACGGCAGGAGATTCGGATACAGACCTGCGACTCCGAAAAGGGTCACCCCGACAATGACGCCGCATGATGCAAACCAGGCTTTCCACCAGGAGGCTCTGGCGATATACACGATCACCATGGCAAGGGCGCTGATGGTAAGGATAGGAATAAGGGCGATGGGAATCACGAAGAAAAACGGGTTCTTGAGATAATTGTCGTAAAGCCGTGTGTTGAACCAGGTGGCTCCAAGGAATGTGAGGGCAACCAGCACCAGGATCAGCCAAAGCAGGGGAGCCAGTCTGGACGCCCGCTCGTGGAGCTCTCCCTCGGTCTTGACGGCAAGCCACAGGGTCCCGTGGACGAGAAAGAGGCACACGAACAGCACCCCCCCCAGCAACCCGTAAGGATTCAGCAGGGTGAACAGGGTACCCCGATAGATTCCCTCTTCATCGATGGGAATTCCCTGAAAAATGTTGGCGAAAGCGACGCCCAGCAATAAAGCCGGGAGGAAGCTCCCGAAGACGAGGCAGCGATCCCACATGACTTTCCAGGTGGGATGATCGACTTTGGCCCGGAACTCCATGGCCACTCCGCGCACAATGAGGGCGAACAATATTAGCATGAGAGCCGAGTAAAGCCCGCTGAACATCACTGCATACGTGGTTGGAAAAGCGGCAAACGTCACACCTCCCGCCGTGATGAGCCACACCTCGTTTCCATCCCAGTAAGGCCCCATGGCGTTGTAGACTATTCTTTTTTCCACATCGTTTTTTGCAAGGAAAGGCATGAGGGTCCCCAGACCCAGGTCAAAGCCGTCCAGCATGAAGTACACGGCCCACAGAACCCCCCACAGTATGAACCAGATGGATTCAATCATTTCCTAGTCCTCCTTTCCATGGGCGACAAGGGGTTGCGGTTCGGGTCCCTTCCGGGCATAGCTCGCCATGAGGTAGAACGCCGCAGCCCCGAGGAACGTATAGACCAGAACAAAGGCCACCAGGGAGACCCCCACTTGGGATGTACTGATAGGCGAAACCGCTTCTGCGGTCTTCATGACGCCATAGACCACCCAGGGCTGTCGGCCTACTTCCGCAACGGTCCATCCCGCCTCGTTGGCAATATAAGGCAGGGGAATGGCGAACAGCATGATTTTCAGAAATCCTGGGCTTTCCTCCAGCTTGTTGCGCCGGGTCCATCCATATAGGGTGAGAAACAGAAAGAGAAATCCCAGCCCTACCATGATCCTGAAGGCGAGGAACGTGATGGTGACCGGCGGCCGCTCATCTTCGGGAAAGTCCTTCAAACCCTTCACCGTGGCCTTCGGATCGTGGTAAGCCAGCATGCTCAACCCTGCCGGGATGCCTGCCACTTCAAGGCTGTTCCGCTCGTTCTTTTCGTCAGGAATAACCAGGAGGTACTGGGGAGCTCCCGCCTGAGTTTCCCACAGGGACTCCATGGCTGCAAGCTTGGCAGGCTGGATGGCGGCGACCTTTGCTCCATTGCCATGGCCCTGTACCACTTCCACAATGGAGAAGATGAGAGCGCAGATGAGACCTATCCGGAAGGACCTGGTGAAGAAGCTCACGTGCTGTTTTTTCAGCAGGTGATAAGCGCTGATTCCCATGACAAAAAACCCTGCGAGAATGTACGCGCCGCCCACCGTGTGAACAATCTGATGGATCGCAGCCGACTGGGTAATCACATTAAGAAAATCCGTGAGCTCCGCCCGACCGTTGCGAATTGTATACCCGACAGGATGCTGCATCCAAGCGTTCGCTATGAGAATCCACACCGCCGATAGGTTCGAGGCCAGGGCAACCAGCCAGATGGTTACTGCATGGGCCTTGGGTGAGAGACGGTTCCAGCCGAACGCCCAAACCGCTATGAATGTGGATTCCAGAAAGAAGGCCACCGATGCCTCAATGGCGAGAAGAGAACCGAAGACATCGCCCACGTATCTGGAATACCTGGACCAGTTGGTGCCGAACTGAAACTCCAGAGTGATGCCGGTCACCACCCCGATGGCAAAGTTGATGAGAAAGAGCTTCCCCCAAAATTTCGCCATCCTCTTGTATTCCTCATCGCCCGTCCTCACATACGTGGTTTCCATCACCGCGATGAGAACGGAGAGTCCGAGGGTAAGAGGAACAAATAGAAAATGGAAAAATGTTGCCGCGGCAAACTGCAATCGTGAAAGAAGCACTACATCCATAATCCCTTTCCCCCTTTGATCATTCCTTCCTGGAGAGCTCAATCATCGGTGTGAGGGAACCCCCACCTCAGTCACTTTTCCACCATCCCTTCCTCATGTGGCACTCCCGATCTTCCTCTGCCAATTTTCTTATCTTGAACGAGGAATCCCGCAAGACTCCGAAGAGCACGCCGCAACCGGGGTCTTCCCGCACCAGGTCGCCTTCGTCGGCGACCTCCGCCATACGGTCCGCCAATTCAAGGACCTTCAGAATGGTTTCATTGCATCGCTTCATACATCCACTCCAGGGCGGAGGCGCTTTCTCCAAGGGACTCACCGCAGAGAGCGCAGCGCGGTATGGCAACAGCCAACCAGATTCTGACCACAAAGGGCGCGAAGAGCCCGGAGAAACAGCAAATTCGAATTGTTGCCTGATTGATCTGTGCTTTCTCAATACGTAAGTCGGGATTTCAATCCAGACAATTCTTTCGCGGCCATGTCGTGTATGGAAACCCGACCTGCGCTGAGCAGGACGACTCCTCCATGCTTCGGATATCCCGAAAGACCATGAGGGATTCTGTTTCAGCAAAAGAGCATCTCCGCTCGGAGAGGCAGAATTCATGCCAATGTCATCACCGGAATTCTGATAAGGCATCGCAAGAGCAACACAGGAATTGCAAACATCAAGAAGCAGGTGGGCCATATCCCATCCCATGGACGATTTGCTGCTGGTGGCCAGGAGAAGTCGCTGTTTCATCGATTTATGAGACAATTGTGTCTCATGGTACACTGCGGATTTTTTCGAGATAACGATAGAGCGTGGCCCTGCCTACACCGAGCAGCCTTGCAGCCTTGGATTTGTTTCCTCCGCTCTGCTTCAGGGCGGCAATAATGGAACCTTGGGAGAGCTTCAGGGCAGGCCCCTTGAGACAGGTATTCCCGTCAATCCTCTGCAGTTCCAGAGGCAGGTCATCCCCGTGAATCACCCGACCTTTCGACTTCACCAGGGCAAAGTAGACGGCGTTCTGCAACTCGCGCACATTTCCGGGCCACGAATAGCCCATCATGAGAGAGAGTGCCTCCTTGGAAATCCCGCTCGACTTCTGACCTCGCCTGACCGCATCTTCAAGGAAATGCTTGACGAGGAGCGGGATATCGGTCCTCCTCTCCCGCAGGGGCGGCAGATGGAGCGGAACGACATTGAGGCGATAGTAGAGATCTTCACGGAACCTGCCCGCCTTCACCGAACCCTTGAGGTTCCTGTTGGAAGCACTGATGATCCGGACGTCGGCGGTAATCGTCTTCTCACCTCCCACCCTTTCGAACCTTCCCTCCTGCAGCACTCGCAAAAGCTTTACCTGCATGAGTTTGGGGAGCTCCGAAATCTCATCCAGAAAGATGGTTCCGCCGTGGGCAAGCTCAAAACGCCCTTTCTTGTCACGCACTGCTCCCGAAAACGCTCCCTTCGTGTGTCCGAAGAGTTCGCTTTCGATGAGGCCTTCGGGAAGAGCACCGCAATTGACGGGCACAAAGGGCCCTCCACCTCTTCGGCTTTCACTGTGAATGGCGGCGGCAACCAGTTCCTTTCCTGTCCCCGTCTCCCCTGAGATAAGGACGGGGAAATCGTTCATGGAAAGATCCCTGATTTGCTCATAGACCTGCAACATTTTGTGATCCCGCCCGATGATTCCTGCAAAACTTGTAAGCTCACCGAGGCGGATCTTCA
>JAAYUJ010000294.1 GCA_012517775.1 Deltaproteobacteria bacterium | reverse complement strand
GAGCACGGCAGAGCACGGCCGTCCTCAGCAACTCTCTCATGACAATGGAAAGCATTCAGCGCAAATGAACTCAGAATGCAACACAGAACTTGCTCTAATTTCGTCTATCTGGCAGTATATCTGAATAGAGCGTTATTGTTGCGGGATGCAGTGGCGGCAAAAGCTGGAACTCCGGGTCGATCCGGGAGAGGATCATCATCGGGAAAGGGAAATGGATCATGGTGAGGAAATTCGCTTTCGTTGTCTTTTGTCTGCTTTTAGTCTTCCTGTCCGCATGCGGAAAGAAGGTCGATGACTTGACGGTTGACCCGGACCCACGCAGCATTCCCCAAAGCGATATCAAGATCCGCGTCGCCGATGTCGCCAACACGACGAAAGAACTCTACGACGTCGATGTCATCGGCATGCTCTGGAATGCTCTCAATGACTCACTTTATCGACGGGGTCTGTTGTGGATGCAAGAGGGGGAAGGACCGGTTCTCACGATCGAAGCCCGCATTGTGAGGTACAAGAAAGGCCACGCAGTGATGCGAGCCTTTCCCTACTTGGGAAATGTCGAACTCGTCGTGGAATGTGACGTGAAACAGGGAGGGAGTCTCATAGGATCAGTGGAAAGCAGCCGGACCATTTCCTTCGGGGACGAGCTATTCGCAAAGGAGGCTTGGAGAAAGATCTTTTCGGTGGTCGGGGAGGATCTCATCAACCAGATTTCCAAGAGGATCTAACCGTCAAGGGGTCCTCTTCCTTCGGTAAAATTCCTTGACACACTGTTTCAAATATTTATAGTTAGCGATTTGCGCAACCTGGTGCAGGTGAAGGCATGCGGATTCGTGTTGATGAAATTCCAGAGTCTGGAAGGTTTGTTCATTTCCATTGGGATGAAAGCCGACTCAAACAGTTTCTTCCGTCGGATGATCCATCGGATCTGAAGCTGAGCCGACCGGTCAACGTCGATCTCGAGATCCAGAAGCACCCGGATCACATCCGCATTCTGGGCATTATACGCGGTGTGCTTCAACTCAGTTGTCACCGCTGCCTCGAGCCTTTTGAATATCCTCTGGAAGAGAATGTGGATGTGTTTCTGATGGCGGAGGAAAGAGCGCCTGACGCAGAGGAAACGGAGCTGGATGTTGAGGAGATGGATGTCGAGTTCTTTGACGGGGAAGTCATCGACATCGACAATCTTGTGGCAGAGCAGATTTTTCTTGCCCTTCCTTTCAAAGTGCTTTGTTCGGAAGACTGCCTGGGCCTTTGCCAGCGGTGTGGAGCGAATCTCAACGAGGGTCCCTGTGGGTGTGAGATGAACCAGCGGGATACTCCGTTCGCCCGTTTGAAGTCAATCCGGCGTCAACTTCCTGAATGAACGGGGGGAACTGATTCATTTAGAGGGGAGCCGTGGAAGGCCCTGATCGTACAGGGCTGCTTTGTATTAGAAAGGAGAACAGAAGAAATGGGGGTACCAAAAAGGAAGACTTCCAAAGCCAGACGGGACAAAAGGCGCGCCCACGACAGCGTCTCCCCTCCGTCTCTGTCCCGCTGTCCTCAGTGCAACGAGATGCGCCTGCCTCACAGAGTCTGCCCGAGTTGTGGCTACTATCGTAATCGCGTTGTTCTGGAGTACGAAGAGGATTAGCCTGGTATTCGGCAACTTCTCAATAAGCCCGTGCAACTTCAGCTCTGCATGTCGGGTTTCCATACCCCACACCCTGGCGCAAGAAGCATCGGGATTGGAATCCCGGCCTGCTTATTGAGAAAGCACGATATACCGGCATCCGGGGAGCACTCCTGATGAAAATCGCGGTTGATGCCATGGGCGGGGATTACGCTCCCGAAGCAATCGTTGAAGGATCGCTTCAGGCAAAGCCGCAAGACCCCATTGAGCTCGTTCTTGTCGGCAATGAGCAGCGCATTAGCGGGATTCTCCGGCAACACGAGCATTCATCAAACATAGAGGTGGTCCATGCCCTCGATGCAGTCGCCATGGATGAACCGGGCCCGGTTGCCATTCGCAGGAAGCGTGAAGCCTCCGTAAGCGTGGCGATGCGTTTTCTCGCGGAAAACCAGGTTGACGCCGTAGTGAGTGCGGGAAACACCTCGGCGATCGTCGCAGCAGCAAAGCATTACGTGGGTTTGATATCCGGGCTTCGCCGTCCAGCTCTTGCAGTTCCTCTTCCCACGCCATCCGGTAGAGTGCTTCTCCTCGATGCAGGTGCCAATTCCGAAGCCAATGCGATTCACTTGGCGCATTCCGCTGCTCTTGCCCAAGGCTATCTGGAAGTTACCGAAAACATTTTCAAACCCAGGATCGGCCTTCTCAATATCGGGCAGGAGGCCGCCAAGGGCAAGAAGCAGGTGCGGCGGGCTTTCGCTCTCTTGAGCCGGTCTGTGCTCAACTTCACAGGCAACATCGAACCCCAGGAGCTCTTTGAGGACAGGACGGATGCCGTTATCTGCGACGGGTTTGTCGGTAATGTGCTGCTGAAAATGTTTGAAGGTCTCTCTGAGACTCTTCTTCGTTTTCTTGAAGGGCAGACCACGGGACTTCTCTCGGCTGATCGCTCGACACTCTCTCGAATCCTCCAGCATTTTCAATCCATGTTTCATTACCGAAACGTTGGAGGAGCTCCCCTCCTGGGGATCAGGAGAACCGTGGTCATCGCTCATGGACGATCGGAGGCCGGTGCAGTGGCCAACGCCATTCATCTTGCCGCCCGGCTGCTGAAGGCGAACATCTATGAGCGGGTCGCTCAGGTTCTGGAGCGGGATCGCCTGCTTGCAGAACTGAAGCACCAATACACCCTTTTGATGTTGGATCAATTTCGAAACCGATGGAGCTTCTCTCATCGGCAGTGATCCGGCGAACCGAGGCTTTCCCTCTTATCATTATTGTATGAGACTCTGCGGCGATGAGAGCATCTCTTCGTCCCTCGCGTCTCCCGGCGCAGCCGCAGGCTGCCAGGTGGCCCTATTGTGTCCATGGCAAATCCCTCGAAATTGTAGAGAAGGAGAATCTGAGTGGATTACTTCCTGACAGAAGAACAAAAGATGATCCAAGAGCTGTCAGCCCAGATTGCAAAGGAAAAGATCAGGCCGGTCAGGGCTCAACTGGACGAAAACGAAGAGTTCCCCTGGGAGATTATGCGGATCCTGGCACAGGCGGACCTCTTTGGACTCTACATACCCGAGGAGTATGGAGGAATGGGAGGGGGCATTCTCGAGAACTGCCTGGCAATTGAACAGGTTGCTCAGGCATGTATTGGAATTGCCACGTCTTTTGCGGCAAGTGGTCTTGGGGCATACCCCATTCTCCTTTATGGAAGTGAGGAATTGAAACACAGGTATCTGCCCGACATCGCCAGCGGCAAGAGGCTCTCCGCTTTTGGCCTCACGGAATCCGGCGCAGGCAGCGACGTCTCAAGTATTCAGACAACGGCAGTCCGGGATGGAGATCATTACATCCTCAATGGCACGAAGCAGTGGATCACCAACGGCGGCGAGGCTGAAATTTACTCCGTCCTTGCTATTACCGACCGATCCAAGGGGCCGAGGGGAGCAAGCTTTTTTGTAGTGGAGAAGGGCGATCCCGGGTTTTCCTTTGGCAAGAAGGAGAAGAAACTGGGTATTCGTGCATCCGCAACCCGCGAGCTCATTTTCCGAGACTGCCGGGTTCCCGCGGATCGCTTGATCGGCCGGGAAGGAATCGGGTTCATTATCGCCATGAAAACCTTCGACAAGTCGAGACCCGGTATTGGCTCCCTGGGAGTAGGGTTGAGTCAGGGAGCGCTCGACATCGCGGTGGAATATGCCCGCAAGCGAGTGCAATTCGGAAAACCGATCATCAGTTTCCAGGCCATTCAGCACAAGCTGGCGGATATGGCCATCAAGACGGAAGCAGCCCGTGCACTCATTTATTGCAGTGCACGCCATATGGACACGGACCCGCCGGATGCGAGCAAGGTGGCGGCGATGTGCAAGGTGTTCACCGGCGATACGGCAATGCAGGTGACCACCGAGGCCGTGCAGGTGCTCGGCGGTTATGGCTACATGCAGGACTACCCGGTGGAAAAGATGATGAGGGACGCCAAGATCCTCCAGATCTATGAAGGCACTAATGAAATCCAGAGAAACATCATCGGTCAGGAGTTGAACAAGGAATACGGACGGATCAAGGAGAGTTTTTTCTAGATTCCATGCAGCGTTTTTCGGATTAGCGGCAACTTCTCATTACGTCCAGGTTACGGCTCCCTTGCAGGTCGGTTTTCCATACCCTACATCCGGATGCAAAAGCCGTCGGAATTGGAATCCCGACCCACTCATTCAGAAAGCCCGATAGGCGATAATGTGAAGCCATTCAGAAGACCTCCCGCAGAGACCGTTTTGAGACTGGCCGGCTCAAGTTTTCGGCTGCGGTCCTCTGATCGAACAGAAAAAATTCAGTGAGAAGAGAGCGATCATGCACATTGTTGTTTGCATAAAGCAGGTTCCAGACGCAAAGAACGTACGAATCGATCCCGATACTCACACCCTTGTGCGTCAAGGGGTGGAATCCATTGTGAATCCTTTCGACCTGTTCGCCGTTGAGGCGGCCTTGAAAATCAAAGACGCTTCCAACGCGCGGATCACTGTAATCACCATGGGACCGCCCCAGGCCGAGGAGGCCTTGCGGGATGTGCTCTCCCGCGGAGTTGATGACGCCGTGCTTCTCAGCGACCGTGCTTTTGCCGGCTCCGACACATGGGCAACTTCAACGGTTTTGGCTGCTGCCATAAGAAAACTGGGAAATGTCGACCTCATTTTCTGCGGCAAGCAGGCCATAGATGGGGATACCGCCCAGGTCGGGCCGGAGACGGCGACGATGCTCGATATCCCTTATGCAACGTTCGTCAAGAAGATCGAGTCGCTCGACGAGAGGCATCTCAAAGTGACCCGGCAGACAGACGAGGGAGTTGAAGTCTGGAAGGTTCCCATGCCGGCGCTCATCACCGTGATTAAGGAGATGGGGGAGCCGCGCATGCCGTCCCTTCGGCACAAAATGCGTGCCAAGAAAGCCGAAATTTCCGTTTGGGGAGCCGCCGATCTGGGACTCGATCACGAAGCTGTAGGTCTTTCCGGTTCGTACACGCAGGTAGTCAGAGTCTTCAGCCCGAGTCGTCGCGGAAACCGCGTCATGATCCAGGGCAGTGTGGAAGAACAGGTGGAGGAGCTGTATAAGCTTCTCAAGGAAGCCAAGGTGCCAGGTCTATGAAAGTCAATGTTGATCGTCAGAAGTGTACGGTATGCGGTGTCTGTGTCGAGGTCTGCCCGTTCGGCGCCATCACTCTTTCCGAGACTTCCGTGGAAATCTCCGATGCATGCACCCTCTGTGGAATGTGTGTCGATACGTGCGAGTTCGGTGCCATCTCTCTGCCGGAAGTCGGCGCAGGACCAGCAGAGGACCTTGCAAGCTATCGCGGTGTCTGGGTCTACGCGGAATGGCGCGAGGGTCTCATACACAGGGTGAGTTTTGAATTGCTCAGTGAGGGGCGAACCCTGGCGGACAAAAGGGGCGTGCCTCTCTGCGCCGTTTTACTCGGCCATCAACTTGACGGCAATCTTGCAGAGGAACTGATTTCGTATGGCGCGGATGTTGTTTATGTCGTCGATCGACCTGAGCTGGCTCATTTTTCCGACGAAGCGTACGGGAATGTGCTGGTGGAACTGATCCGCGTGAAAAAGCCGGAAATGCTTCTTGCAGGGGCCACCAGCATGGGGAGGTCTTTCATTCCGAGAGTCGCCGCATGTCTTCGGACCGGCCTCACCGCCGACTGCACGGAGCTCGACATCAGTGAAGAAGGACTGCTTCTTCAGACACGACCGGCTTTTGGAGGCAATGTGATGGCAACGATTGTGTGCCCGCATCGAAGACCTCAGATGGCAACCGTCCGCCCCAGGGTCATGAAGCCCCTCAAGAGGGAAGGCAGGCAGGGAAATGTCGAGTTTCCGAAGATTTCGGAAGAGTGTTTCCTGTCAAGAATTGAAGTCCTCGAGGTCATCCCGGAGAAAGACCAGACAGCAAAGCTTACTGAAGCGGACGTTATCATTTCCGGAGGACGTGGCCTTCAGAAAGGAGAGAATTTCTCCATCATAGAAGAACTGGCGCAAATGGTTAAAGGCGCTGTTGGGGCTTCACGCGGGGCTGTCGATGAGGGATGGATCCCTCCTTCCCATCAGGTCGGCCAAACCGGGCGCACCGTTGCCCCGAATCTTTATATGGCTGTGGGGATTGCCGGAGCGATTCAGCATGTGGTGGGGATGCAGGGATCCAATGTCATTGTGGCCATCAACAAGGACCCAATGGCTCCTATTTTCGATATCGCGACCTACGGTGTTGTCGCAGACCTTTTCGAGTTCGTTCCCGCATTCGTCCGCAAGATCAAGCAGGATAGGGGAGAGCCGTGATGGCGGAGAATCGTGTTATCGTGGTGACCGGCGCCAGCCGTGGAATAGGGCGCGCTATCGCTACAGCTCTGAGCGAACCGGGTTGTCGGGTCGTTGTGAATTATCACTCCAGCCCCGAAGCAGCTGAGGAGACAGCCGCAGCGATCGAGGCCCGGGGAGGAATTCCACATCTGAACCGTTTCAACGTGGCAGATGCCGAAGCGGTCAGAGAAGCCTTCAAGGGGATCGTCTCGGCACACACTCGCATTGATGTTCTCGTCAATAACGCGGGGATCACCCGGGACAATCTCCTGGCATTGATGAAACCCTCCGAGTGGGATGCAGTCCTCGATACGAATCTGAAAGGGGCCTTTCTTTGCTCCCAGGCCGTGGTCAAGCCCATGATGCGCCAGAGATACGGTCGCATCGTGAACGTCACCTCGGTAGTCGGATTCATCGGGAATGCAGGGCAGTGTAATTACTCGGCGGCCAAAGCCGGCCTCATCGGATTTACACGTGCTATGGCCCGTGAGCTTATTTCCCGTAATATCACCGTCAATGCGGTCGCCCCGGGATACATAGAGACGGACATGACCGTCCACATGCCGGAAAAAGCAAGGGAGAGTCTTTTGACTCAAATCCCGGCCGGTCGATCGGGGACTCCCGAGGAAGTGGCAAGTGCGGTCAGATTCCTTTCTTCGAACGAAGCCGCTTACATCACGGGACAGGTCATTCATGTCAACGGCGGGATGTTTATGGGCTAAGCGTGTGAAGTACCTCGAACCTCACCCCCGTGAGGTAAGCCGGTTCATCATGCAGAACCCGCTCTTAGATGGAACGAGATCCAGAATCCGAAAAGGGAGATTTTCATGAACATGAAAAGGCGTCGCCGTGTTGTCATAACGGGAATCGGAATTGTTTCACCTTTGGGGGTAGGTGTCGAAGAGAACTGGTCCAGCCTCATCCGGGGGGAATCGGGTATCGGGCCGATCACCTATTTCGATGCCAGCAGCTTTGTTACGCGAATAGCCGGGCAGGTCAAGGGCTTCAAACCCGAGGATTTCATATCTAAAAAAGAGCTCCGCAAGATGGACCCCTTTCTCCGAATTGCCCTGGCGGCGGCCCGACTCGCTGTCGAAGACGGCAAATTGAAGATCTCCGGTGAAATGGCGGATCGGGCCGGTGTAATCCTCGGCTGTGGTCTGGGGGGACTCACAACCATTGAGGAGTATCACAAGATCCTTCTCGATTCCGGTCCCAAGAAGATCAGTCCCTTCTTCATCCCCATGCTCATCGGGAACATGGCGCCTGGCCTCATTTCCATCTATCACGGGGCCAAAGGACCGAATCTGTCGGTACAGACAGCGTGCGCGGCAGGAACACACGCCGTGGGGCAGGCATACCACATGATCCGGGACGGCATGGCTGATATCATGCTTACCGGTGGAGTGGAGTCCACTATCACCCCTCTGGGCGTGGCAGGTTTCAACGCCATGAGGGCGCTTTCCACACGAAATGATGAACCGGAAAAGGCATCGCGGCCGTTCGACAGGGATCGTGACGGATTCGTTCTGGGTGAAGGCGGCGCAGTCCTCATTCTGGAGGAAATGGAGTCGGCTCTCGAGCGGGAAGCTCGCATATATGCCGAAATCATTGGATTCGGCGCTTCAGGGGATGCCTTTCACATGGCGGCTCCAGCCCCGGATGGAGAGGGGGCTGCACGCTGTATGCACAATGCTCTGCTCGATGCCGGAGTCGCTCCCGATGAAGTTCAGTATATCAATGCGCATGGTACTTCCACCGACTTGAACGACAAGTATGAAACTCAGGCCATCAAGACGGTTTTCGGCGAGCACGCAAAGCAGTTGGGAGTAAGCTCCACCAAATCCATGACCGGTCACCTTCTGGGTGCGGCCGGAGGCGTTGAAGCGGCCTACACCGCTCTTACCCTTGACAGGCAGATGATGCCGCCCACCATGAACTACGAAAACCCAGATCCCGACTGCGATCTCGATTACGTGCCCAACAAAGCCAGGGAAGCAGCTATTGACGTCGCTCTTTCAAATTCCTTCGGCTTCGGCGGGACCAACGGCACACTGGTTTTCCGCCGGTGGTCGGCTCGACAGGACTGAAAGACTGGTATCCATAATACGTTGATGAGGATTTTCCAGAAGCAAATTCCCTCTGGTCAATGCTTTCAGAAAACTATATCCTTAATTGTCTGGTGCAGGATCACCCGGTTTACTATCCAAATACCACCTTCTCGTGGTGACTGAGATGAAGATCATCTTGGGTTGCGACCATGCCGGATTGGAACTGAAGGAAAAGATCGCTCAGCATTTGAAGGAGAGCGGTTTTCTTACGGAAGATATCGGAACATACAGCGCCGATTCGGTTGATTACCCCATTTATGCAAGCAGGGTTGCGCAGGCGGTTGCGGCAGGAAGGGCAGACCGCGGGATCCTGGTTTGCGGCAGCGGTCTGGGAATGTGCATAACAGCCAACCGCATCCCGGGAGTCCGAGCCGTTCAGGTTTCCGAGCCGTACGCAGCCAAGATGAGTCGGCGCCATAACGACAGCAATGTTCTGTGCCTTGCAGGAAGACTGCTCGGCCAGGATCTGGCCATGGAAATTGTTGATGTCTGGCTCAATGAGTATTTTGAGGGAGGGCGTCATCAAAGGCGAGTGGAAATGATCGATCAATTGAATCAACCTGCGGATTGCTCTGAGCCCAACCCGATTGGAAAATAAGTCATGTCAAATCCCCGCGGAGTGTTAGCTGTTAGAGAGGGCGTTATGTCTTGTCTCGAGAGAGTCGATCCGGAGGTAGCTCAGGCCATCAGTGAAGAGAAGCGAAGGCAGGAGAGGAAGCTTGAACTGATCGCGTCGGAGAATTTCGTAAGCGAGGCGGTCATGGAAGCAGCCGGATCCGTTCTCACAAACAAGTATGCGGAGGGATACCCGGGGAAGCGCTATTACGGGGGATGCGAGTTCGTTGACATCGTGGAAAAGCTGGCGCAGGAGCGAGCGAAGAAGATCTTCCAGGCAGATTACGCGAATGTTCAGCCCCATTCGGGATCACAAGCCAACATGGCGGTCTACTTTGCCGTTCTGAAACCAGGAGATACGATTCTCGGCATGAACCTGAGCCAGGGAGGACACCTCACTCACGGCAGTGCGGTGAGCTTCTCCGGCAGGCTCTACCATGTTGTGTCGTATGGTGTGCGACGGGACACGGAAACGATTGATTACGATGAGGTTGAACAACTCGCTCTCGAGAATCGACCCAGGATGATCATAGCCGGTGCCAGTGCATATCCGCGCATCATCGATTTTGCCAGGTTCAAGGACATTGCGGAAAAAGCCGGCGCCTTCCTCACGGTGGATATGGCGCACATCGCCGGACTTGTGAGTGCCGGGCTGCATCCCAACCCAGTCGCTCATGCGGACTTTGTTACATCTACCACTCATAAAACATTGAGGGGACCTCGAGGCGGGTTGATCCTCTCCCGCTCAGAATACGCCAAATTGCTCGACAGCCATATCTTCCCGGGCATACAGGGGGGGCCCCTCATGCATATTATCGCCGCCAAGGCCGTAGCATTCCAGGAAGCTCTCCAACCCGCCTTCAAGGAATATCAGAAAAGAATCGTCGCCAACAGCAGACGCCTTGCGGAGGAGCTTTCCAGCCTCGGATACAGGCTGGTGTCAGGAGGGACGGACAACCACCTCATCCTGGTGGATCTGACTGACCAGGGCATCACGGGCAAGACTGCAGAGGAGACGCTGGACAAGGGCGGAATCACCGTGAACAAGAACACCATTCCCTTCGATTCGCAAAAACCCAATATTACCAGTGGGATAAGAATTGGGACACCCGCTCTCACCACCAGAGGCATGACGCCGGAGCACATGGTGACCGTAGCCCGGTTTGTGCATCGGGGGCTGCAGGCGGTTGGAAACGACCCTGCACTCAGAGCGCTCAAGAATCAGGTTGCAGAATTCTGTTCCACATTTCCCCTGCATGAGCAGGTGTATGCACTGACATGATCTCCTCCCCCATCAGATTTCCATGAAAGAGAATCCCAACGATCGGTTTTTCATGAAAAAGGCCCTGCGCCTGGCTGCAAAAGGGCGTGGACGAGCCAGTCCAAATCCCATGGTGGGAGCTGTAGTGGTCCAGGGAGACAGCATTGTCGGCACAGGATTCCATGCTTTCGTCGGGGGGCCCCACGCAGAGATCAACGCGCTGAAGGATGCGGGAAACAAGACTTCCGGGGCCACTTTGTATGTGACCCTGGAACCATGCAACCACTTTGGACGAACCCCCCCTTGCACGTCGTCCATTATTAGAGCCGGAATTTCGAGGGTTGTGGTGGGTATGGCAGATCCAAATCCCCACGTTGAGGGTGGTGGTGCTCCTTTTTTGAGCAAGCACGGCATCCGGGTCGAAATGGGAGTACTCGAAAGGGAATGCCGCCTGCTCAATCAACCGTTCGTCAAGCATGTCATCACGGGGCTGCCCCTGGTGACCCTGAAGGCCGCCATGACCCTCGACGGGAGGATTGCAGCGGCGTCCGGCGATTCACGCTGGATAAGCAACGACCGGTCCAGGCGTTTTGTACATCGACTGCGCTGTTCCCTTGATGCCATTCTCGTCGGCATCGAGACAGCTCTTATCGACGATCCTCAGCTCACCGCCAGAATTGCATCACGCCCACCCTGTCGCCAGCCAATCCGTATCGTCCTGGACAGCATGCTGAGGCTTCCCGTGACCAGTCGGCTTGTTCAGACCGCTCGAACGGTGCCGGTCTGGATCGTCTGCCATAAAGACGCACCGGCTGAATCGGAAGACCGTCTCAGAGACGAGGCCGTCGAAGTCATCCGATTGCCCCGTGAAAACCGCCGGCTGAGTCTTCGGAGCCTTTTGGAGGAGCTGGGCAGGAGAAACGTCACAAGCCTCCTTGTGGAAGGAGGATCGAAGGTACTTGGCGATTTCATCGAAAAGCAGCTTGCCGATGATTTCTACTTTTTCTATGCCCCGCGGATTCTCGCAGATCCCCGGGCAATCCCGGCTTTCACCGGTGGACCCAAGACAACGATTGCACAGGCGTGGGACGTTTATGATATCGGGGTAAGACGCTTTGAGCAGGATGTGATGCTCCATGGTCGTTTTCGTGAGGAATTATATTGAAGAGGAGCCAGGATGTTCACAGGTCTCATTGAAGGAACGGGAACGCTTCTTAGGCTGGATCGGCGGGGCGGGGACGCTCAAATGCTCATCCAGGCGAATTTCCCGATGCATGACGTCAGGCTCGGTGAAAGTATGGCCGTGGATGGCGCATGCCTGACCGTCGTCTCCTCGCAAAGGAATGTCTTCACCGTGGACGTCTCTATCGAAACCCTCAACTGCACGACACTTGGGAGCAAGAGGACAGGGGCTCGCCTGAATCTGGAGCGGGCATTGAGATTAGGGGACCGCCTGGGTGGGCACATGGTCAGCGGCCACGTGGACGGAATCGGGGTGCTGCGGGACCGTTGCCTGGAGGGAAGATCGTTGCGCCTCTTCTTTCAGGTGCCTTCCGATCTGACCCGGTACATCATCGAAAAGGGATCCATTGCTGTCAACGGTATCAGTCTCACCGTAAACGGCTGCACCGAGAGTCATTTTGATGTGAACATCATCCCCCACACCGCTGGAGAGACGACAATATCGGAAATACAGCCGGGGGAAGCCGTCAATATTGAAACCGATCTCATTGGGAAGTATGTGGAGAAAATCCTCGCGGCACGGGTGAACGGACCTCAAGAGCCGCGAGAAAAGAGGCAAGTCGATGAAGCCTTTCTCAAGATGCATGGGTATCTCTGATTCCAGCCATGGGTTACCTTGCGTCGTGTTGTCAGTCGGCATCACACGGGGGAGAACCTTGTCTTGAGAAAGCTTCTGCTCCGTGTTATACGTAATCCGATTTTGATGGAGCAGGGGGCCTTCGAGGCCCTTATCTCATTTTTTAAAGGAGTCAGACCCAATGCCCGTGGCAACCATCCCTGAAGCTTTGGAAGATATCCGTCAGGGCAAGATGGTCATTCTTGTCGACGATGAGGACAGGGAAAATGAAGGTGATCTTTGCATGGCCGCGGAAAAGGTCACCCCCGAGGCAATCAATTTCATGGCGAAATATGGGAGGGGTCTTATCTGCCTCTCTCTCACGCCGGAATGGGTGGAGCACCTGCAACTCCCCATGATGGTCTCCGATAACCGTTCACCCTTTCAGACGGCCTTTACGGTTTCCATAGAGGCGAAGAGAGGCGTGACGACAGGAATCAGCGCGGCGGACCGTGCGCAGACCATCCTTACCGCCATTTCGGACGAAGTCAAGCCGGATGATCTGGTCAGTCCGGGGCATGTTTTCCCTCTGCGAGCAAGAAAGGGAGGAGTGCTTTTCCGAACAGGTCAGACGGAGGGATCCGTGGACCTGTCCAGACTTGCCGGACTCAAGCCCGCCGGGGTCATCTGTGAAGTCATGAAAGACGACGGCACAATGGCCCGAATGCCCGATCTCAAAATCTTTTCCCAGGAGCACGGTATTAAGATCGTTACGGTGGCTGACATCATTCAGTACAGGATGCAGAACGAAATATTCGTGCACCGGGCCGCCACGGCTAAGTTACCCACATCATTCGCCGGCCAGTTTGACATGATTGCCTATACCAATGAAATTGATGATTATACTCATCTCGCCCTGGTTCGAGGAGAAATCAATCCGGAGGAAGAGATTCTCGTCAGGGTACACTCGGAGTGTCTCACAGGGGATGTTTTCGGTTCACTCCGCTGCGACTGCGGGGGGCAGCTCCGTGCCGCCATGAGCAGGGTTGCCAAAGAAGGAAAAGGCATCGTCCTCTATATGCGGAATCATGAAGGCAGAGGCATTGGGTTGCTGAACAAGATCAAAGCCTACGCCCTTCAGGAGGAAGGTTACGATACCGTCGAGGCGAACCATGCACTTGGATTTCAGGCAGATCTTAGAGATTATGGGATTGGGGCTCAGATACTGGTTGACCTGGGGGTGCGAAAAATGCGCCTCATGACCAACAACCCTAAAAAGATCGTCGGCCTGCAAGGTTACGGCATCACCATCACGGAACGAGTGCCCATTGAGATTCCGCCAAACGAACATGATATTCAATATCTGAGCACCAAGTGCGTGAAGATGGGTCATATCCTGAGCTGCGTCAATCACAAGGATGCGTGAGATGAAAACTTATGAAGGCAAGCTCCTTGCCCAGGGACTTCGTTTTGCCATCATCGTGAGCCGTTTCAACGACTTCATATGTGACCGGCTCCTGGGAGGGGCGATCGATGCATTGAGACGCAGTGGGGCCGATGACAAGAATATCGATATATTCAAGGTCCCCGGGGCTTTTGAAATTCCCCTCCTTGCCAAGAAGGTGGCTTCATGCGGCCGCTACGATGCGGTCATCTGTCTGGGGGCCGTTATTCGCGGATCCACGCCCCATTTTGACTATGTGGCCAACGAAGTCTCCAAGGGGGTGGCATCCGTCAGTCTGGAAACAGGTGTTCCTGTGACTTTTGGCGTGCTCACCACCGATACGCTTGAACAGGCAATCGAACGAGCCGGTTCCAAAGCCGGGAACAAAGGATGGGATGCAGCGGTTTGCGCCATTGAAATGGCCAATATGATTAAACAAATTCCTGTGTGAGGAGGCACCGTCGGCAGAGGTCGCGGATGCCGGCCAGCATCCGACTTGATGGCGGAATTCCAGTCTTGATCTGTTTTTTTCATTTCTTTTCAGGGGATTGATCGTTGAAGAGCAAAGCCAAGGGGAGACGCATTTCCAGGGAAATCGCGCTCCAGATGCTCTATCAGATGGATATGACCGGCACGGCTCCGGATGAAGCGGTTCCCCTCTACTATGAGCTTGTAGCAGTTGAGGACGACCCCGACGTGAAGGCACCGCCAGCCCTGAGACCGTTCGCAGAAACGATTGCCCGGGGGGTATTCCAACATCGTTCGGAAATTGACAGGATGATTGTAACCGCCTCGGAGAACTGGCGGCTTGAGCGCATGTCCGTGGTGGATCGCAACATCCTGCGGCTCGCTCTGTATGAAATGCTTCACTGTGCGGACATTCCCCCCAAGGTCTCCATCAACGAGGCGATTGATTTGGGCAAGTCATTCGGAAGCGCCGACTCGGGGGCATTCATCAATGGCATCCTGGATCACTTTCTCCCCAGAATCACTGAGGAAGAGATGCCTCTCCAGACCTCATCCGCCTGAGGCCACACTCCAGGCCCGGCTCTTCCGCATCTTGCCTCCCGTCTTCCCCCCTGCCGGCATGTGATGTTCCTCATAATTAAGCACAGTTCTTGCAAACAAAATCAGTGTCCCGGTCGGTCGGTATTTCAACCGGAATCTCCTTGTGGAGGAATGCTTCATGGCAATGAAAATCACACCCAATCTTGCGGCGGCTTCCGCAGACAAGACCAGAACCATGGAAGGCGCCTACCGGACCCTGGTGGCATCTTCCCGGCAGAAGACATTCGAAAGGGTACTGAATCAGGTCCAGGCAACGGGGCAGGAAAGCAGTACATCCGAGGTGAATTCCCTCCAGGCTGAAATGAGCAAGCTCCAGGCTTTCCCTCCGGCAGGTGCATCCTCTTGTAACCCTGAATCGGACCCCAGGAAGGCTTTGTCGGCGACCACCGGCCAAATGGCGGACTCTAACACCCTCGCGACTTCCGCCCTCTTGAAGCTGTCGGCGATGTCCTCAAGGGGTGGCAGTCTCGGCAAATATTGCCTCAATGCCATGGGCGCCGCTGCCTCTGCGGAATCCGGGAATCTTCCAGGAAAAGATACAAGGAGGACAGGCACACGCAGTGCCTCCTGTCTCTGCGACGAAATCGGTTCTCTCTCCTCGCGATTTGAATCCGGTGCAGCCGGCGTGGACGTCATCGGCTATGACAGAACCGGCGGCACTTCATATGGCATCTATCAGATCTCCTCACGAACCGGCACAATGAAGAACTTTATCAATTACCTGGAGGACCAGTCACCGGAATGGGCGAGAAGGCTGCAGGCGGCAGGACCCGCCAATACCGGAGGCATCGGGGGCAGAATGCCTGCTGAATGGAAGCGCATCGCTGCGGAGGACCCGGAACGTTTTGCACAGTTGCAGCATGATTTCATTGCCGAAACTCATTTCGCTCCCGCAGCCCAGGAGATTCAGGAGCGCACCGGGGTTGACGTGAGGAAGGAATCACGGGCGTTGAAGGAAGTCCTCTGGAGCACCGCCGTGCAGCACGGCCCCAATGGAGCTGCCAGGATTTTCTGCAAAGCCATTAATCACGGGCGAAACAAGAAAGAGATAACGACTCAGGCATCTGATATCATTGATAATGTCTACTCATCCCGTGCAAGACACTTCGGCAGTTCCTCCTCCGGGGTTCAAAACGCGGTTCGGGGAAGGTTTCGCGAAGAGAAAACTCTTGCCCTGGCCATGCTCGCTGAAGACACACCCTACCGCACCATGGGTGCATGATGGGCGATGCCGCTGATGTCCTGATTCCTTCACACCTCCCCACCTGCCACGACAGGTGAACACAATGAATGGAAGGCCTGGGGGAAAAGATGCTCGCCTCACCTGGAAAAATCTTCCTTATAAGCTTCCGGCCAAGCCCGAAGAAGTCCAAGATAGAGACCTAATACATTGTTATTAATTCGATTATTATAACTGATCCGGTTGGTATCAGGTTTGCTTAGGAAAGCTACCACGGAGTCCCAAGGAGTGCAATGAAATGGGAAAGAGGAGAATCCATGCAATCGAGTCCGATCAATGCAGCGCAGTTGATGATGGAATTCCTGAACAAAGAACAAACAGACATCGGACAGGAAATCGTGGCGTCTGAATTCTCCAGGGAACTGGAGAATCAGCAGTTGAAGTTGGGTGAGACAGCGCGGAGAGATGCCCGTCCATGTTCGCAGGAAAAGTCGAACCCCGCCTGTCTGCAACCCGCCGCTCCCATCAAGTCTCCTCGGGCTGACGCCGACTCGGCAAGTGCAAACGGCACAACGCGGAAGCTTGAAACCCTGAAGCGCATTGTGTCAGACGAAGAACCCCAGAAAGACGACTGTTCCCAAATAGCTCAGGAAATGCTCCTTTCCAACACGGGGCACCTGGAAAAGGTGCTTGCCGATCTGAAGGTTCCCGCGGAAGTAAGAAAAGTCTGCAAGAGTTCGGAAGACAAACAGGGAAGAGTTACACTTCACGATCTCCTGACCGTTTTGGAGCAGCAGACGACGAGCTCGTCCATACTGATTCCCGGACGAACAGCGGGGCAGGATGTAGCAACTCTCATCCATTCTGTTGTTGTTTCCGACGGCAGAGAGGTTCTCAATGTCGAGAAGCTCATCAAAAAGCCCAACGGGGCATATACACTGGATGAATTGAGGCAGGTCATCGAGAAGGCCGTCGAGCAGATCCGGACGAATAGACTAGCCAGGTCAGCCGTCTCACCTGAGTCGAGTGGTTCAGCTGCATCCTCCCGCCTCTCCACGAGCACTCTCGAAGAAAGATACACTTCCACAGCAGCCCGGGATCAATCGAGCCATCTGGTGAACAGCACTATTCCTTCCTTCCTGGAGGAGATTGTCAGAGACAAGGAAAAAGACCAGCAGGAGGTGACAGCTTCGCCCGATATTCCAGTACGGAATCCTGTTGAAATAAGTGTCCCCGAAAGCAGGGCAGAAAGCCCGGCAGAAAAGATCAACACATCCGAGAGGGAGCTTCCTCCTGCCTTGACAACAGAATCCGCTGACAGGCGGTTGGAACCTGCTATGAGCCAGTTCAGCTCCCCGGCAAAGATAGAGATCACGGAAGACAATTCCCACAACCCGATACAGGCACTTGTGGGAATCTTTGACCACCAGGATGAGGTATCTCTCAGGGCAGTTGGAGACATCCTGAAGGGATTCGTCGGAGAGGCCACAGCCAGTGTGGTGGGGCAGAGCACGCCTGTGGATATCCTGGAACAGTT
>JAAYUJ010000293.1 GCA_012517775.1 Deltaproteobacteria bacterium | reverse complement strand
TCCGACATTCGCCGCAATGAGGGTCTTTATCGACAATTGGCGCTGGCAGGGCGTGCCCTTTTTCCTGACCTCGGGAAAAAGGCTTGCCGAGAAGGTCTCGGAAATCAGCATCCATTTCCGGGAAATCCCCCACTCCATCTTTCGCAATGTGTTCGGAGAAGAGATCGCCGAGAACCGTCTCACCTTGGGTATCTATCCCGAAGAAAAGATCAGTCTGACTTTCCAGACGAAGAACCCCGGTGCGATGCTGCGTTTGCGACCGGTCAACATGGATTTCCGCTATCGTCAGAGCTATACCGGCCCGTTGCTGGATGCCTACGAAAAGGTCCTGATCGATACCATCCGCGGGGATCAGATGCTCTTTTTGAGGCAGGATGCGGTGGAGCTGAGCTGGTCATTCCTATCTCCCATCCTGACGAAATGTGAATCGTGCGGCATCCGGCAACAGATGCTGTTTCCCTACCAGGCGGGCGGCTGGGGACCGCAGGCTGCGCTTGAGCTGCGAAGATCATGAACTGAAGTTGCCTGCAGCGAGGATCAGACCTTTGCAGGTGGGATCTGATCCGGCTCCTGGAAGGAGAAGCGGCTTCCTTCTCCGTAAGTACGCATCAGGGAAGTCAAGCGTATTGTAAACTTTTCCTTGCAATGCTGCACCCAGGATAAACCACCATGCCCAGAGACATACCGATTGGTAACGGCAGGCTCCTGGTCTGCTTCGATGGAGACTACTCCATGCGGGAGCTGTTCTATCCTCATGTTGGCCAGGAAAACCACATCCTTGGCCGGCTCTGCCGCATGGGGATATGGATTGAACAGCAATTCTCCTGGATCGGGCCGGATTGGCAGAAGGAAATGGGCTACATCGCAGACACCATGGTTACTGAGGTGAGGCTTTATCATCCTGTCCTCCAGGTGCTGTTGCATTGCCATGAGGCTGTAGATTTCCATGAAGACGTTTATATCAGAGAGATCACTGTGGAAAACAAGGGTTCCCGTGAAAGGGAGATCCGTCTTTTCTTCAGTCTGGATTTCGGTATTTGCGGTAACGAAATCGGTGATACGGCCGGGTATGATCCCAAGACGGAGGCCATCATTCACTATAAGGGTGCGCGCTATTTGCTCGCAAGTGGTCTCAGCACCGATTCGCCGGGCCTGAGCCAGTTTGCGGTCGGGCAGAAGGGCATGGGAGGCATGGAAGGCACCTTCAGAGATGCCGAAGACGGTGTGCTGTCCGGAAATCCCATGGCTCAGGGGTCGGTGGATTCGGTGATCGCCGTGCATCTGACGGTGGAGCCGCAGTCGCGGGAGAAAGCCTATTTCTGGATTGCTGCCGGCACCAGTTGGTACGAAGTGAATCGCCTGAATTCACTGGTAAGGCACAAGCATCCGCAGCAATTGTTGAAACGGACCGAGCATTACTGGCGTTTATGGGTCCGTAAGGAATCACCGCCGCTTCAGCAATTGCCTCAGAAAATCGGGGAACTCTATCACCGCAGTCTGATCATCGTGAAGAGTCAGATCGACTGGCAGGGGGGGATCCTCGCCGCCAACGATTCGGATGTCATTCATTACAACCGGGACACGTATTCTTATGTTTGGCCTCGCGATGCCGCTCTGGTGGCCCACGCCCTGGACCTCGCCGGCCATCCTGCGGCTTCCCGCAATTTGTTCCGGTTCCTTGCTCCCCTCCTCCAACCTGAAGGGTGCCTCCTGCATAAGTTCAACCCTGACGGGACCCTGGCTTCTTCCTGGCATCCCTGGTATCACGAAGGAGAACCGCAGCTGCCTAT
>JAAYUJ010000292.1 GCA_012517775.1 Deltaproteobacteria bacterium | reverse complement strand
TCGTGGTTTCAGACGACCTTTCATCCCTCAAATGGGTTCATGGCTTCAGGGACGGTGCTTTTCACGAGACCAGACAGAAGCTTGCGGTCAAGGTCTTGGATGTCGTCTGTGGGAAACGTTGAGTTGGAGGTCATGGAATGCAGGTTTGGGTTTTCTCACTTTTGCCCTGTTCAGTGAATTGAGGGGAAAGTTGCGGGAGAAGGGATGACGACGAAGGAAGAGATATCTGCCAGGATGGATTTCCTCCGGAAAGAAATCCGATTCCATAACTACCGGTACTATGCTCTCGATGCACCTCTTATTGGCGATTTGGAGTACGATGCACTGCTTCGTGAATTGATGGATCTGGAAAAGGCCAATCCTGACCTGGTCACTGCCGATTCACCCACTCAAAGAGTCGGTTTTCCCCCACTTGAGAAATTCGAGCCTTTCAGACACGAAATTCCCATGTTGAGTCTGGAGAATGCGATGAATGAAGGCGAGGTGATCGAATTCGAGCGTCGGGTGAGAAGAGTGTTGGGGGAACATGCCGAAATTGATTATGTGGCCGAGCCGAAGATGGATGGACTGGCTGTGGAGATCCTTTATGAGAATGGATTCCTGGTAGGAGCAGGCACAAGGGGGGACGGTCTGGTCGGTGAGGATGTCACCCCCAATGTAAAGACGATTCGAGGAATACCCTGGAACCTTCACTTCTCCGGTGAAAGGCTCCCGCCGCCTTCTCGCCTTGCGGCTCGCGGAGAAGTGTTCATGGACAGGGACGAGTTTGAATCCCTGAACGCGAGCAGACAGGATGCCGATGAACCGTTGTTTTCCAATCCCCGCAACGCTGCTGCCGGGTCACTTCGCCAGTTGGATTCTTCAATAACCGCAAGCCGTCCCCTCAAAGCCTACTTCTATGGCGTAGGTCTCATTGACGGTGCTGATTTCTCAACCCAGTGGGAATTGCTTCAGCAGCTTCGTGAGTGGGGTCTGCCGGTTAATCCCTTATCACGGAAATGCCGGACGATTCAGGAGGCCCTGTCACACTTCAACCATCTTGCATCCCGGCGCGATTCCCTTCCCTACGATATTGACGGAGTGGTCATCAAGGTGAATCGCATCGACTGGCAGAGGCATCTGGGAGAGAAATCCAGGAGCCCACGCTGGGCGGTTGCTTACAAGTTCTCACCCCAGGAGGCACAGAGTCGGGTGCTCGATATTATCGTGCAGGTTGGACGCACGGGAGCTCTGACTCCTGTGGCCGTCCTGGAGCCGGTCCCTGTTGGAGGAGTAACGGTCCAGCGGGCGACCCTTCACAATGAGGACGAGGTGCGTCGCAAGGATATTCGGGTTGGCGACCAGGTGAAGGTGCGTCGGGCCGGTGATGTGATCCCCGAGGTGATTGAGGCCGTCACAGGGGTAAGAACGGGTAGCGAAAGGGTTTTTTCGATGCCTGCGAATTGCCCTTCGTGCGGAGGTGAAGTGGTTCGTTTGCCCAATGAAAGCGTGCATCGTTGCCTCAACAGAAGCTGCCCCGCCCAGATCAAGGGGGCCATTTGGCATTTCGCCGGTCGAGGGGCAATGAACATCGACGGACTGGGAAAAAAGATCATCTCCTTGCTTGTGGACAAAGAGTTGTTGAAATCCGTAGCTGACCTATACCGTCTGAAGAAAGAGGACCTCGAAAATCTTCCGGGATTTGCCGAGAAATCAGCCGAAAATCTCATTGCGGCTATTGCAGGCAGCAGGAATCCCAGTCTGTCTGATTTCCTCTACGCCCTGGGTATCTATCACGTCGGCAGCCACGTTGCCGAGTTGCTGGCCTGCCATTTTGGGTCTTTGGATGCGATACGAAAGGCCACCGAAGATGAGTTGAAGCAGATTCCCGGTGTAGGGGAAAAGGTCGCCTTCAGTGTAAGAAGCTACTTCTCGCATCCGGCAAACCGGGAGCTTGTCGAGAATCTTATTAAGAGCGGGATCCATATCGAAACCTCGCGTCCAGGGCGGCTGGAGACTGTGGACGATACATGGAACGGAAAGACCGTGGTTTTTACCGGCACCCTCGCTTCAATGACTCGCCAGGAGGCCGGCGCAAAGGTGACTGCGAGGGGAGCCAGGGTGACCGAAAGTGTGAGCAGCAGGACGGACATGGTCATTGCCGGCAAGGATCCGGGATCCAAGCGCGATAAGGCGGTCAAGCTGGGAGTACCTGTCCTGACGGAAGAAGAATTTTTGAATCGCCTGAAAGGAAATGTTTAGAGAATCCCGCCAAAAGCCGAGGAGATGGATATGGGAAACAGGCGAGTTCATGTTTGGATCCGGGGAAGAGTGCAAGGCGTGTATTTCAGGGCCTACACCCGGGACACCGCCCTCAGGGAAGGGGTGACCGGCTGGGTGAGAAACCTTCCCGATGGCAGGGTTGAAGCGGTCTTCGAGGGCGAAGCGGAAAAGGTTCAACGGATGCTCGCCTGGTGCCGTGAAGGGAGCCCCCTCGGCCGGGTGGATCATGTGGATCACCAGGAAGAGGAGTACAAAGGCGAATACCAGGGATTCGAAATCAGTTACAGAGGAAGATGAAGCAGATGGAAAAAATGAAAGCAATCTGGGACAGTTTCATCAAGTTTCTGACAGACTACGATGCACATGCTCTGGCAGAAGCCATTCGCACGCTCGACTGGGGAAAAGCCCTTTCAGAGCCCGTGACGTGGGTGATCATCCTGCCACCCCTGATTTTCTGCATCTTCAAGAAAGCCTTTCGCTTTCTCTTATTGATGGGTTCACTTGTGGCCATGGTCTTTTTGCTTCAGCACACCATGCCGCCTTCCGGCCAATCCATGCCGTTGAATAAGCTCCTGGAATTCATCGGCGGAAGCATCGTGCTCGTTGTGGTAAACCTCTACTTCCTGTTCATGCGGTCGTGAATTACCGGAAATCTCAGTGAATCCCGTCGTGAGGAGCATCTGATTGAGGAGTATCCAATCGGGTGATTACGCACCCGAGTTCACCCTTTCCTTGAGCTCTTTGCCGACCTTGAAAAAGGGGAGCTTCTTCGAGTCGACTTCGATGAGCTCGCCGGTCTTGGGATTTCTCCCCTTATATCCATCGTAATTCTTGACCTTAAAGCTTCCAAACCCTCGAATTTCCAATCGATCCGATCGGATGAGGGCGTGCTCCATGCTCTGGAAGGCAACGTTGACAGCAATTTCCGCCGCCTTAAGGGTGATTCCTTCAGCTTTGGCCAGCGCCTCGATGAGCTCGCTCTTCGTCATGTTGTCTGCTCCTCGTGAATAGTTCAGGAATCAAGTCCTTGCTTCGATCCTGGTTGCATTGTTCAGATAAGGTTGCAGTGCCGATGGGATAAGCACACTTCCATTCTCCTGTTGGTAATTCTCAAGGACTGCAACCAGTGTTCGACCCACTGCCAGTCCGGATCCGTTCAGGGTGTGAACGAGTTCTGTGCGGTTCTGTCCCCTGCGGCGGTAGCGGATGTTGGCGCGCCTTGCCTGGAAGTCTTCGAAGTTGCTGCACGAAGAGATCTCCCTGTACGCGTTCTGGCCTGGCAGCCAGACTTCGATATCATAAGTCTTTGCAGCCGAGAAGCCCAGATCGCCCGTGCACAGGGACACTACACGATAGTGAAGATCGAGCTCCTGGAGAATCGTTTCAGCATCAAGCAGGAGGGCTTCCAGTTCTTCGTAGGAGGTCTCGGGTTTGACAATCTTGACCAGTTCCACCTTGTTGAACTGATGCTGCCTGATGAGTCCGCGAGTGTCCTTGCCGTATGATCCGGCTTCGGAGCGGAAACACGGAGTGAAAGCCGTGTAATGTTTTGGAAGCTCCTCCTCCGCCAGCACTTCATTCATGTGGATATTGGTGACAGGGACTTCAGCTGTTGGGACGAGGTAGTAATCCCAGTCCTCCAGTTTGAAGAGATCCGATTTGAACTTGGGCAACTGGCCGGTGCCCATCATGCTGGTGCTGTTCACCATGAATGGAGGCAGAACCTCGGTATAGCCATGCCGCAGCGTGTGGGTGTCCAACATGAAACTGATGATGGCTCTTTCAAGGGCTGCGCCCATTCCCCAGTAAAGAGCAAACCGCGCACCGGTCATCTTCGCCGCCCGCTCAAAATCCAGAATGCCGAGACTTTCCCCGATATCCCAATGAGGCCTGGGCTCAAAAGGAAACTCGGGTGGTTTTCCCCAGACTTTCACGACAGGATTGTCCTTCTCACTGGTTCCCACGACGACGGAATGATGGGGCACGTTAGGAATCAGCAGCAGGATTTCCTTGAATGACTGCTCGATGATTTCGAGTCCCTGATCCAACTCTCTGATTCT
>JAAYUJ010000031.1 GCA_012517775.1 Deltaproteobacteria bacterium | reverse complement strand
TTGATTGTCTGGCCTCCCTGGAGCTTCTATCCTGTCTTTGTCGCCACTGCACTCTTTTCGATTGGAAGTGGGATTCACTATGTAGTGCTGGGCCTTTCTCTGTTGGACGGGCACTGGTTCGGCGGCAGATCCACACAATCGAAGGCGGGGGCAGATCCACGCGGGGGAGAAGAGAGGCATGCTGGGTGAGATGAAGGGGTCACAAGTCGGGGACAATGATCAACCGATCGGCTGCATTTTTCTTGACATGGTTTTGTGGGATCGTTATAGAGTCAGTCAATTCCTAGGCACGTAGCTCAGTGGGAGAGCGCTACCTTGACGCGGTAGAAGTCGGCGGTTCGAAACCGCCCGTGCCTACCATTCCGGAATCCTAAACACATCGAGGGCATGCACGAGATATTCCGATTATTGAATGAAAAGCAGTGCTGGCTGCCGTATTACGTAAAGCACTGGCAGAAAATCGTTATTCTGAGTGATGGGTCAGTTCGATGTGAGGCATCTTCCCTCTTACCGAGGCAGATGCCTTTTTGATTTGGAAGATTTCTTGTCATAATTGAATATGAGGTATATTGAGTAATAGGGATCCCCGTGCAGAAGCAGGTATTTGCCTCTTCCACAAGGTCACAGGAGGCATTGGTACCAGGGCGAACGGCCGTTCAAGGTGCTAAGTGCTGATTTTCCGTTCGCTGGCGAGGTTGCGGAACATGAAGGGAGGCGCTTTTGCAGGGGAGTCAGAGGGAAAGATGAAAATGATGATGTTGGTCTCGAGTGCTATAGAACTCAGATTCGGGAAGAGAGCATGAGTGCTGAACATATACAGATTCGTTATCCAGGAGGAGCACAGGCAGTATTTCCCAAAGGCGCATCAGTGCGAGAGGTCCTCGATGCGGCCGGGGGGAAATCACGAGATGGATTCGTTGCTGCTCGTCTGAATGGAGTACTGGTGGATCTTTCCAGGAGTGTCGACGAAGACGCTACCATCGAAGGTGTGAGAGTGGATACCCCGGAGGGTTTGGAGATTCTGAGACACAGCGCATCCCACATCATGGCCCAGGCGGTGAAGGCACTCTTTCCCGATGCGAAGGTGGCCATCGGCCCGGCCATAGAAAATGGCTTCTACTACGACTTTGACGTGGAAAGGCCGTTCAGTTCGGAAGATCTTGAAAGAATAGAGGCCAAAATGGCTGAAATCGCTGCTCAGAGGCTCGAATTCCACAGGAAGGAGATGCCCCGTGAAAAGGCGATGCAACTTTTCAGTGAGCGAGGCGAACAATACAAGGTGGAATTGATGGAGGGTTTTGAGGATCCCTTCGTTTCCTTTTACGAACAGGGAGAATTCATCGACCTTTGTCGTGGCCCCCACATACCCCACACAGGATTTCTCAAGGCATTCAAACTGACGAGCGTTGCGGGGGCTTATTGGAGGGGGGACGAGCGGAATCGGATGCTCCAGAGGATATATGGGACGGCCTTTGCAGATCGCGACGCGTTGAAGAAGTATCTCAAGTTTCTCGAAGAAGCACAAAAGCGGGATCACCGCCGCCTTGGGAAGGATCTGGATCTTTTCAGCTTCAACGATGAAGTAGGGGCGGGAATGGTCATTTATCACCCCAAGGGGGCAGTCATTCGACACATTCTCGAGACTTTCGAGAAGAGGGAGCACCTGCGCAGGGGTTATCATCTCGTCATCGGACCCACTCTTCTCAAGACGGAGCTCTGGAAGCGATCTGGGCATTTTGAGCATTACCGGGAGAACATGTATTTCACAGAGATTGATGAGCAGTCTTACGGCATCAAGCCAATGAACTGCCTCTCTCACATGCTCATATACAAGTCGAAAATCCGAAGTTACAGGGACTTGCCACTCCGGTACTTCGAACTGGGCACGGTCCATCGCCATGAGAAATCCGGGGTATTGCACGGCTTGCTTCGGGTACGCCAGTTCACCCAGGATGACGCACACATCCTTTGCATGCCGGAGCAACTCAATGGAGAGATCAAGAGCATCATTGACTTTGTCATCGAAGTCATGGGGATATTTGGTTTTTCTTACGAAATGGAAATCAGCACACGTCCCGAAAAGTCAATAGGTACGGACGAGGATTGGGAGAGGGCTACCAGAGCACTGATCAGCGCATTGGAAGAAGAGAGCATTCCCTTTTGCATTTGCGAGGGGGAGGGGGCCTTCTATGGACCCAAAATAGACGTGAAGCTCAGGGACGCTCTTGAGCGCCGTTGGCAGTGTGCGACCATTCAGTGTGATTTTACACTCCCGGATCGTTTTGACCTGACCTATATCGGTGCCGATGGGAACCGCCACAGGCCTGTCATGGTGCACCGAGTCATCCTTGGTGCCATTGAACGATTTATGGGGGTCCTGGTCGAGCACTTCGCGGGAGCGTTTCCTACGTGGCTTGCTCCTGTTCAGGCTGTTGTGATGACGGTGACAGATAGACAATTGGAATTTGCCCGCAAGGTTTTGGACGAGTTGAGAAATGCCGGCGTGAGGGCCGAATTGGATGATCGGAATGAAAAGCTCAACTACAAGATCCGGGAAGCGCAACTGCAGAAGGTCCCGTACATGCTCGTTGTGGGAGATCGTGAAGTTTCCGCGGGTGGATTGAGGCCCCGCAGGCGGGACGGAACACAGATGGACCTCATGCTTCCCGGCGAGTTTGCCGAAATGGTTGAGAAAGAG
>JAAYUJ010000291.1 GCA_012517775.1 Deltaproteobacteria bacterium | reverse complement strand
GGGATCCTTCCCCGCTGGGTCATGATTGTGGCACTTGCTTTCCTGATGGTGGGGATTGCTGGATGACCGGCAAATCTATCATGGCCTATCCGGCGGTCACACAGGGACTGATGAAAAACCTCATGGGAGCCACTCAGTCGCTGATTACAGGCTCATCACCGGGTCCCGGTCTACCGCAACTTGAACGCGGTTCAAGGGGGACAGCTTGTTCTTTCTAGAAAAGACTCTTTCTGTCAACTCTTGAAGATCTCGATTGTTCCACGCCTTGACAAAAACGTGCCAGCGAAAGCGATTCTTCAGTTTGGAAAGAGGAGCGGGGGAAGGACCCAGGACGGCCGTGTGCTGCCCAAGAGCTCGCAATTCTTCCGCAATTTCACGAGCGAGGCCCGCCAGTTGCCAGGCTGCCCGCCTTACCCTCTCCTCATGGGGAGACGTAACGAGAAATTTGAGAAGCCGCGCGAAAGGAGGATACTGCAGCCGTTCCCTGGACTCCAACTCCTTCTCCACAAAGCTCATGTAGTCCATTCTGAGCACGGCTTCGATGGTATAGTGCCCCGGATTGTAAGTCTGTAAAAGCACCCGTCCCGGCCTGTCTCCCCGGCCTGCTCTTCCCGCCACCTGCATGAGCAGCTGCACGGTTGTCTCACCGGCGCGAAAATCTGCGATTTGAAGAGATGTGTCCCCGTTCACGACGCCTACAAGAGTCACATCTGGAAAATCGTGACCTTTGGCAATCATCTGCGTGCCGATAAGGATTCTGGCCTTTCCCCGTCGCATGGCACTCAGGGTCTCGGACATGCGCCGTGGCTGGCAGGCTGTGTCACGATCCAGTCTCACGATGGGAATTCCAGGAAGTAACTGCCTCACCTCATCTTCAACCCGTTCCGTTCCATATCCGTGGGTGAAAATGGACGCGTGGCCGCATACAGGGCACGTTTCGGGTACAGGGCACATCCACCCGCAGTAATGGCAGCAAAGCTGTCCCAGGCTCTGATGGTAGGTGAGGCTCACACTGCAATGAGCACACTGCACCACGTTTCCACAGACATTGCACAGGGTGAACGTAGCAAACCCTCGACGGTTGAGGAAGAGAAGCGCCTGCTTTCCCTCCGCCATTGTTTCGGAGAGCGCCTGCCGCAGTTCCCTGGAAAGAATCCGATTTCGCCCTGATTGTTTCCGCATGTCAATGAGTTGCAGCTCCGGCAATGGGCGATCGAATACCCGCTTGGGAAGGGTCAGACAGGTGTACCGGCCAGCTCGGCAATGAAAGAGGGACTGGAGAGAAGGAGTGGCAGAGCCCAGAACGATTGGCACACCGATGAGCCTGGCACGCATCAGGGCCACGTCCCTCGCATGGTAGCGCAGCGTGTCATCCTGTTTGTACGATGAATCGTGTTCTTCATCAACGATGATGAGGCCCAGACGGGAGACGGGCATGAAAACGGCGGAACGGACCCCGAGGAGGACTCTTTTCTCTCCCTTCTGTAACTGCGCCCATTGGGTCAACCGGTCCGCTGCGGAAAGACGACTGTGCCATACGGCCATCAGGTTCCCGAACCGCTGAAGGAAAAGCGACTCAAGTTGGCTGCTCAGGGCGATCTCCGGCACCAGGAGCAATGCTCCTCCCTTTCCCTTGATGGCTTCATCAATGAGGCGTACATAAATCTCCGTCTTCCCGCTTCCCGTAACCCCAAATAGAAGAAACGGCCTGAACCGGGGAAACCGAATGTGAGGCAACAATGCATTGATAACGTTTTCCTGGTCGGGGAAAAGCGCGTGTGGGCAGATGTTCGCCGGGGCCTCCGCCGCTTCCGGGACGTGGATGCTCCTCCTTCTGCGTTTTCCTTGAGCCATGGCGGGGGGAATCCAATCGAAGGTGCGCTCGATCAACCCTTCGGCTTCAAGGGATTTCAGCTCTCCTTCCCAGTCTCCCAACGTCCTGCTTTTACGGCTGATGTCCCGCAGGGATATCTGAGGCCTTTCAAGGAGTAATTTAAGAAGAGGAGTAGGCTGAGTAACTGCAAACTTCTCAAGCCCGGCTGCGGTAAGACGCGGGAAGATCAAGAGGGACTTCTCCATTCCCGAGGGGAGAGTATTCTGAAGGACTTCTCCGAGGGGGTAAAAATAGTACCTGGAAATCCATCGGCAAAGATTGATCTGTTCCGGCGGGACGGTAGGAGCCCTGTCAAGAACCGCCTTCACGGGACGCAGGACAAACTTCCCCGAACCATCGGGGAGCGATTCGTCCCGGGAAATGAGCACTCCGACAACCTCCCGCCGGCCAAGAGGAACCAGCACCCGGCACCCGACCATGGCCTGTTCACTGAGTTCCTCGGGTATTGTGTAGTGGAGTGTCTTATCCAGTGCATTGAAAACAGCGACCTCCGCCAGGATTTCCTTCACTTTCAATGCCTTCTCATCAATCATGTTTCAGCTGGCATCTCTTTTCGTGTTTTCTCAATAAGTGGTTCGGGAATCCAATCCGTACAGCCTTTGTGCAATTGTTTCGGGTATGGAAACCCGACCTGCAAAGCTATCGTTAGCAAGACTTATTGAGAAGTCACCTCTTTTCCATATAGGACCAAAGGATATCGAGGAGAATGGAAAATGTGAAGTCTCACAAATTGAGGATCTTTCTCTGTATGGAGCATTTCAAATTCATTTCTCTGTGGGAACATGTTGTGGGACGTTGTATGATATCGATTATTTTGTAATACTTCCGAGTCATCATGACCACGGGCTTCCAATGTCTCTTTTTAAATATGAAATCCAATAGTTGTGGAGCGACCCGCAAAAAATCTTGACGTGGAGCCCCTTTTCATGAATTAGTGCTTGCGAAGCCGTGAATGCTAAGTATAATTGCCTTCCAGCATGCAGGTTAATGGGGCAACCTGTTTCATCATATACCTTTCATAATTTTGGGGCCGAGGAAAAGCAGTCGAAAAAAATGTTCTGAGGAGGAAGTCATGACAAAGGCTGATTTGGTCGGAAAAATGGCAAGTGGTGCCGGTATTACCAAAGCTTTGGCTGAAAAGGCTCTGAACAGCTTCGTCGATGCGGTGGAGGAGGCT
>JAAYUJ010000290.1 GCA_012517775.1 Deltaproteobacteria bacterium | reverse complement strand
AGGGGTTTAGCTTCGCCGGGTCTCAGGTGCCGCCCTCGGTGCGGGTACTGCCGTTTCCACTGGACCTCCCATTGATACTGAAGAGAGCATTGAATTATATGCAGCCTGACCTCTATGTTGGGTTCGAGGGGGAATTCTGGCCCAATCTCTTTCGGCTTCTTGCAGAAAATGGCGTACCGGCGGTGCTTTTGAACGGCCGTCTCTCGAGCCGATCCACAAGGCGGTGTCGCCTGGTTCAGGGATTGTTTCAGCCGGTTTTCACACAATTTACCTGGCTGGCCATGCATTCCTGGGACGATCGGCGAAACATCGTGCAACTGGGTGCTCCTTCAGGGCGCACCTTGGTTCTCGGGAGCTCGAAATATGGGGGCCTGCTCGCCAGAGCCCAACCCGATCGCCCCGGGTTCTGGAGAGAGATCCTCGGGATTGCGGATGATGTACCGGTTGTGGTCGGCGGAAGCCTGCGAGGTGGGGAGTGCACCCAACTCCTGGAAGTGTTTCGAGATCTCATGGATCAGGAACCGGCCGTGGTGGGTATCTTTGCTCCCCGACACATGCACAATATCTCCGTGATGGCCGATTGGCTGAAGAGACACCGCCTGCCTTTCCAGATGCTGTCAGACATGGAGTGCGGCAGAGAGAAAAGGGAACAGTCCGTTATCCTTGTGAACCGGATCGGTGTCCTTTTTGAGCTCTACTCCTTGGGAGATCTCGTTTTCTGTGGCGGGAGCCTTGAACCGATCGGCGGTCACAACATCCTTGAGCCTGCGGCATGGGGAAAGGCGGTGTTCTATGGGCCCCACATTCACAGGGTGCTGGATGAGCACAAACTTCTCACGTCTTTTGAGGGAAGCTTCCTCGTGGAAAATTCCCGCATGCTTCGCGATTACTGGCGGCAGTGGGTGCATCATTTGCCGGGGCTTCGAATTCATGGAAGGAGGGCAAAGGAAGCTCTCGCAGGTTTGAGTCAGATAGTGGACAAGCAGGTGGATCTCATCATGAATGTCCTTGTGGAAAGAGGCGTCTGCAGCGTGATGAATCATGCAAAAGATTGAAGAAGTGCTCAAGGAATATCGAGACGGGAAAGTAGACCTGGAGAGCGTTCTGGAATTCCTCAGAAAGCTTCCATTCGAGGATCTGTCGTTTGCCCGCATCGATCACCATCGCAGTCTCAGGCGTGGTTTTCCGGAGGTGGTGTTCGGCGAGGGAAAGACAGCCGACCAGATTGCCGAGATCATTGGGGCAATGGAGGCTTTCGGCAGCACCGTGCTCGTGACGCGGGTGGAAAAGGACAAGGCGGAAGAGGTAATCGCGAGAGTGCCCCGCATGGAGCATCATCCCACGGCAAGGATGCTGTCGCTCAAGCAGGAGGCTTCCATGGTGAAGGCTGGTGGGATCGTTCACATTCTGTGCGCGGGTTCCTCGGATATGCCGGTTGCCGAGGAGGCTGCCGTCACGGCCGAACTCATGGGAAGCAGAGTGCGGCGCTTTTTCGATGTCGGAGTAGCAGGTTTACATCGTCTGCTCCACCTTTGGGATGAGCTCCGGAAGGCTTCCGCCTACGTGGTGGTCGCGGGTATGGAGGGAGCGCTTCCCAGTGTTGTGGCGGGAATGGTGGAGCGTCCCGTCATCGCGGTTCCCACAAGCATCGGGTATGGATCGAGCTTCGGGGGATTGGCTGCCTTGCTCGGGATGCTCAATACCTGTTCCCCCGGGGTTGCTGTCGTCAATATTGATAACGGCTTTGGGGCGGGTTATATGGCCTCCCTGATAGCCCGTGCATTTGCTGGTAAGCCGGTCTCCCAAGAAAGCGGCGAATAGTATGAGTATATTTACTGAAAACGTTTCAGGTGCCGATTACTGACTGGGAGGTCTCTTTCCGGGCCTGAAAATCTTGCGAAGGAAGATATACCTGCTCAACTTCGAAAGCGTCGTCGCTGTGAGAGTGGCATCCTGCCGCGATGGGCAGTCGCGGCATGAAGGCAGTTCCTGCAATAAAACACGGAGTGATCTGAAAGCGCAATGTCTCAGTCAAAACGAGTAGAGCTTGAAGTAAAGTGCGACATGAATCGACTTGCAGCACGTATCAGTTCCTCATGCTCTTTTGAGGCACCCGGAGTGATGAAATGGTGCCTGGGGTGGCTGCTTCGCAGGTCGGGTCTCCGATCCCGACAGCCTTTGCGCCAATGTGCCAAGTATGAAAACCCGACCTGCGAAGGAGCCGTAACTCAGACTTATTAAGAAGTTACGATGATGTGGCCCGTTTTTAGCCCACTCGAACGCATGGGAGTGCGCTTAAGGCTCGAAGAAACGAAGGGATCGGTGATAGACTGTGAAAAGTGGAACGGGTTTCGAGGGCTGCAGGACAATGAATCACAGCGCTCTCGAGTCGCGAGGGATTCGCTGCGTCGGTCCGGATGGTTCAAAATAGAACCGTAGAAGCGGATTCCTTTAAGGTGGAATGTATCGAAAAGGGGGTAAGACTTATGGAACTGCGAAGAAAGATCTTTTCAGGCTCTGTCGTTTTGCTGCTGTTGCTGATGGGCCTTGCTCAAGCCGCCATGGCTGCACAGAAGCTCCTGGCTGTCCCGCTGAGGGTTCAGGAACAGGACCAATGGTGTTGGGCAGGATCCTCCAACGCGGTGCTGAAGTACTACACCAAGATCATCAAGCAGTGTTATCTCGCGGACTTTGCATGGAAGCGCAAGGATTGCTGCAGCACTCCGGCTAACTGCAATGCTTCCAATGCCATGTACGGGACCGCCGGATCGCTCCAGGCGATTCTGAAAAAATGGTGTGTTTCTTCCAGCCCCTTAGCCAACGCACTGACCTTTGCCCAGTGTCGGTCGGAGATCAACAACAATCGTCCCTTCATCTTGAGATATGGGTGGGATTCGGGTGGAGGGCATTTCATCGTGGGGCGTGGCTACAAGACGGATGCCCCGGGTTATTTATATCTCATGAACCCATGGCCCGGCGACGGTTATGGAACCTTCACCTACAACTACGTGAAGAGGAAGGTTGGTGACCACACCTGGACGCACACGTTGCGGAGTGTTAAACGGGACCGGGCCCCGGCGGACTGGAAAGTGACAAGTACATCCCCCGTCAAATCGGATGGTGAATGGAAGTACAGACTCTCTTTAACCGAAACTGCTAATGGATGCGGTAAGTTATTAAAATTCTATCATGATTTTTACGACGAGAACAACAAGTTCATCAACAGGCAGACAAGTTCTCTGTCCGATTTTCCCGACTGGTTTGACGACTGTGCCGACAAGGACATCCAGTTCCCCCGCAAGACGAAATTCTGCGGGGACACTTGGACCAACCTTGGAGGGCGAACCTCAGGATACGTTCGACACAGTTTTGTCATCAAATGCGATTCTGGAACCACTATAACGCGAACCAAGAAGATCGCTCTCTCGAGCGGCGCGGGAGGCCAGGAGAAGATATCAATCGAAAAGGGATTCGGTATTCCTGCGTCCAGGCCGGACGGAGATAAGGTTAATCCGGTTGAGGAATGAAGGGGTGCGATCCAAGGCATGATGAGGTGATCATCGTATAGAGGAGTAATTATAATGAAAAGAATAAGTTGTGTCATGCTTCCGGCTCTTGCTCTTCTGTCGCTTTTCGCGTCAGGAGCGATAGCCTCTGAACCCGTTAAAGAGGCCGTGGCAGCGGCTGCATCCAGGGGCCTGCCCACCATGCTCCAGCAGATTCCCAGCGAGGAGACGAAACACTACGGTTTCAAGAACAGTTTTGAAATGAGTCTGGCTCAAGTTGGTGAGCCCATGGAGATCTTCACAGTGCACCCCGATGAGATGATGTTCTACTCAGGGAAGGATTTTGGGGCGTTTCTCAGGAGCACTGGAGAGTGGTACGTGCCTGTGCTCGTTGGATCTGAAAACCGCGCCCTGTTGACGGTCACATGGGAGGACGGCGCGTGGCAGGTGGTCGGGATCAGCGCAGCCGGGTTGGCCCGTGAGTTGGGGGCATTTAAGGGGAATATACAATCCATGTTGGACAATGAAGGTGTTCAGCAAAGGGAACAACCCAGATTCGTCCGGATATTTCAAGCTTATTCCGACTTCATGTACGTTCCAACGACCAGGGAGGAGTATCTTGTTCCCTTCAGTTCCGCCCAGGCCGCTCTCGATTTTGCACCAGACAAACTGTTGATTCCAGAGATGGTCGTTCCTCTGCTGAAGATGGAAGTCAGTCCAAATTAGGGGGGAAAGGGCCATTCATGAGTCGTGTGAACATGTGAATGGCCCTGTTTGAGCTATCCTCTTCAGATTATGGGGTCCAGTTGCTCGAAAAGAGTGGATTTCCTCTTATAGCATGCGGGAATGACAAGCAGGGAATATCGAACACTCAATGGTGTGGAGCTGTACCAACCTCCTGTTCTATATCCCTGCCGATTCCGCCGTTCCGTACCAGAGCGAATCCAGCTTGGAGGATGAATCCACAAGCTATGCATGCTCAATGCCAGTTACCCCGGAGTTCCTGTTATATATAGTTATTGATAACCGGGTGCGGGCAGGTTATATGGCCTCACGGGTTGCCGGTTCATCCGGTCTGAAGCCGGTGTAGGAAGAGGCGGGCGGACCCGGGTGAGATGATTCACTGAAACATTGCGAATGCCGAATACCGTGAAAAGTCAGTTACCGGCAGGTCGTGATTCACATTCTGACAGAAAGGCGTCGGGCATGGAACTCCAACCTGCAATCTTATCTTGCGGGGTGAACGACTCTGGTTCATGCTCGTTGGCACTGTCAAGACCCTCTCCGGGCACATTGGAGCTTCTGACGGAAAGGAAGAGGATGGCACGAGATTTTCGACCCGACAGCAGGGAGACCGCGGTGATTTCAAAACTGGACCACGCAAGGGAGTCACAGCGGGTCAACGCGATGAATCTCCTGCGCCAGAATCTGGAGGAATTGAGCGAGCGAGTCTCAACGAAGCTCATCGAGGAAAGGTTGGTTGAAACGATGAGCAAGGAGGCATTGGACCACCAGATCCAATTCTGCCTCGAGAGCCTTCTCACGGCAGAGGAATTCGATATTCAGTTTCAGACGGCCAACATCAGGGACCTTGTGCCGAGGCCGCATTTCGTGAGCCTTTTCCTGACGGCATTCATCATTGAAAAGCTCATCAACCACAAGTCCATCGTGGAGATTTATGGGACGGATCTGGACATCTACCGTTCCGTACACAAGCAGATTTCCAGGACGATCCCTCTTTCCTGAGGCTTTTTCGCGAAGCTCTTCCTTTTGTGT
>JAAYUJ010000289.1 GCA_012517775.1 Deltaproteobacteria bacterium | reverse complement strand
GATGCTCTTGAGTGTCTTGAATCTTATGCCTGGCCTGGAAACGTCCGTGAGCTTGAGAATGTCATCGAACGGCTGATCATTCTGACAGACGGAGATGAAATCGGAGTGGAGGATCTTCCCAAAAGGATGCAACTTGAACAGCAGCCGTCTGCAAGCCCTCCCGTCGAGATTGGAGAATCAGGCATCAATCTGAAGGATTACCTGGACGAATTGGAAAACCGGCTCATTCTGGATGCCCTCAAAAAGGCGGGAGGAGTCAAGAACAAAGCAGCCAAGCTCCTTGGCCTCAACCGCACCACCCTTATCGAAAAGATGAAAAAGAAGAAGATGAACCTCCCCTTAGCCTCGCCTTGATGCGCATCCGAAGAGTTTTTCTTGCCATCACGAAGCACACGGTACCGCATCAGCCGCAGTCACTCATTCTCCTACCACCTGTTTTCTTACCACGAAGCCCAGGAAGAACACGAGAGAACTAGGAAGTCAAAAAGCTGTCCAAGCAGGAAGTGATTGACCTTCGTGCTCTTCGTATTCTGCTGGTGAAGGCTTTTCGTTGTTCCTCGATATCAAAGGAAAGCGCTTCCTTGACTGCCCCCTTTTAGCTGTCTCCCCATTGGCACAACCTTTGCTCAAATTGCATCCCAACAGGTCATGGTCCAACCTGTCCGAGAAAAGACATTTCGGATACCGCCGACGTCTTTCCTTTTGAGAAAAAGGAGACTTGGATCCTGGCCGCGCTCTCACATCTTTTGGTTTGGAATGGAAATAGACATGAGAAACACGGCGGCACAAAGCTGCATATCAAACGTTGTGTTGATGGCGGCGTTTCTCTCTTTGCTTCTGGTGAACACCCATTGTGCTGACGCGGATACAAAAATCCATGATATCCGTTTGGGCGTCACGGGGGAGAGAACCCGTCTGGTTTTTGACGCTTCAGGGGACCACCCTTCCCGAATCCTTCCCCCCTTTAAAGATGCGGTAGTGGTGGAATTCCGCCATCCGATTTCCGAATCTCCCGTCAGAAAGCCTCAGTTCAAGAAATCGAGAGTCATCGGGGAAATCAGCTTCAATCAATCCGACAGCGGGACGCAGGTGATCATCGAACTGCGCGATCCCAGGACAAGCCTGAAGCACGCCATCCTGTCCGGCAGGAACGGCCAGCCAGGCCACTATCGTCTTGTTCTGGACCTGTTCCCTGGAGCCGGGACGGAGGAGAATCCTGAAAGCGTGAAGAGCGATTCAGGAGTGCGCCAGAAGGCGTCTCCACCTGTGAAGAATGATAATGATGGGGTATCCACGGCCCTTGCACATCCCCGCACGGAAAAGACTCAAGGAGAAGGAAGGAGTGGAGCCGGCGAGATGGAATCGATACCCGAGATGAAGACAGGATCGCGACCGGACCCGGCCATGGCGGAAGCACTTTACAATGAGGCGGACGCATATTTTGAAGCCCACCAGCAGGAAACGGTCCGACATGCATCACATATCCTGGACCTCTACCTGAATGCATTGAAAGCCGATCCAAGGTCCTCCCGCGCCCCGGGCGCCTTCTATCGGTCAGGCCTGATATACGCTGACATAGGAAATCTCAAGAAGGCTGAAAAATATCTGCAGCAGGTCATCTCCGTCGGCCCCGAACATCCGCTCTCTGCAAAATGCTGGCTCAAGCTCGGCGAGATCTATCACCAACGCGAGTCATACGTAGAAGCCATCGAGGCTTTCCGATTCGCTCTCAGGGGCCGCCTCGAAAAGGAAGACAGACTGGAGGCTTACTATTGCCTGGGCCGCGATCTGAATGTGGTTGGAGCCGGCAAGGAAGCAATGGAAGCTCTCCAGCAGTGTTTTGCCGAAGATCCGACCTACTACCTCAAAAAGCCCGATCTGTTGAAATACCTGGGGGAATCCTATTTCTCCCTCAAGCAGTTTGATAAGAGCATGGACCTCCTCTTCCGCTATCTCAACCTGGCCTGGGAGGCGCCGGATCGCGACCTGGTTCTCGCAAAAATCGCCGAAATATTCCTGAACCAAGGGGAACAAAAGCTTGCCGGCAAAGTTTACACACACATTCAACGCCACTATCCGGATTCGGAAGGGGACATCATCAGCAAGATCCGGAACGCCGAAATGCTGGAAAAGCGGGAAGACGGCATTGAGGGACCTGCTCTGGCCATCTATCGAGAGCTTGCCCGAAAGGAGCTCTCACCGGCCTTGCGCCGCCTGGTCTACTTCAAGCTCGCCTCCCGGGAATGGAAGTGCGGGGACTATCCCAAGAGCATGGCACTGATTGAGGAAATACTCGGGGAAAAAAAGGATGCCACTTCCCACGAGGAATTCATCGCCCTCAGGGAGAAGGTTCTGCAGGACTGGGTGAACCGGTCCGCCTCCGAAAAGGACAACCTGCGTCTGATTGAGCTTCACGAAAAGTATGCAACGGCCTTCCGGAACCACCAGACGCCGGATGCCGAAGCCCTCATTGCCGATGCTTACGCTGCTATGCACCTCTATTCCAATGCCGCCGAGATCTATGAGCGTCTCCTCTCCAACAGCAAGAAAAGAAACGAGGAATGGATGCTGAAACTGGCTCTTTACAGTTTTCTCCTCGGTAAAACGGACAAGGCGATCCAGTTGTGCAACCAAATTCAATCGCCCTCGAGCGAAGCACGAAAGACCGAATTGCTTGGACGCATCTGTGCTCAGCAGAAGAAATATGGGGATGCAGTGAAGCACTTTGCCAAGGTCATTCCAAAGGACAAGGACATCGGAGTTGTCACGTTCGACTCCTTACTCGCTTACGTGGAAAGCCTGATGGGCCTGTCCCGACTCGACGAAGCGCTCCAGTTCCTGAGTAAGGTCCAGGAAGGGATCGGTAAGAATTCTTCCGACAAAATGTTTCCCCTGCTTCTCCTCTCCAGCCGCTGCCACCGGGAACTGAAGCAACTGGACAAGGCGATCGAGGCCCTGGAAAGGGCCGTGGAGCTCGCCCCGTCGGAGGAACAGAAAAGCGGGCTCAATTATGAGCTCTCCAGGCTTTACCTTGCGGCCGGCCAGCCAGATAAGGCTTCCCAGAAGCTTTCGCAGCTCCTGGCGTCTTCTCAATCCTTTTGGAAGACTGCAGCCCAGCAGCAGCTGGATTCCATCAGAATGGCCAAGCCCAAGTGAAAGCGGTGGCAGGCGCGGCTTTCACATTCACCACCAAGGATACGAAGAGCACGAAGGAATACGAGTATTGTGATTGCCCGAAAATGCCTGCTCAGAAAAAGGGAAGATGCCACGATGCAAGCCAGGCAAGATATCCTGAGATGTGAAGGGATTCTCTTCTTACTATCACAGGCATTTCCTTCTTTTCATACAATGTCGTAGCAACTCTCTCATTCTTCTCCCTCTTCGTATTCTTCGTGCTCTTCGTGGTGAGAACCAGGTATCGCGCATCACAATGGAAACGGGGTCATGGAATGGTTGTTCTGATTGTTGATAATGATCTCAGAGAAGTTCAGAACCTCTCGTCGTTTCTCCGAGACCAGGGTCATCTGCCCATCGCGACTGATTCGGTCAAATCCGCAACTCATCTTGCCAAGCGGGAGATGCCCGGTCTGGTGCTCATCAACCTGAATGGTCAGGCAGCTACCGTTATTGATTTCATCGAATTCAGCCAGATCCTTCAGCCTCAACCCTATGTCATTGTCATGACTCCTCGGCCGAGGCTTGAGGATGCAGTCATGGCCATGAAGAAGGGTGCTTACGATTTCTGGGTAAAACCCCTCTCCGCGGAACGGCTCGGCAAGACCATCGGTGTTTTGGAGCCCCCGTCGGGCAGGGCTTCAAAGGGCATTGACCATGCTTCTCCGGATATCATCACCCAGGACCCATCCATGCTTCGCCTCAAGGCCATGGTCAGGAAGGTCGCGGCAAGTAATGCCACGGTCTTCATACAGGGTGAAAGCGGCACCGGCAAAGAACTCATCGCCCGCTTCATTCACAGGCACAGCAAACGCAAAGAGAAGCCCTTCATCGCCCTCAACTGCGCCGCCCTTCCCGAGACCCTCCTGGAGAGCGAGCTCTTCGGGCACGAAAAAGGCGCCTTCACCGGGGCCATCAAGGCCAGGGAAGGTAAGTTCGAATTGGCCAACAGCGGGACTCTCCTTCTCGATGAGGTCACAGAAATCCCTTACCACCTTCAGGCAAAGCTGCTTAGGGTCCTCCAGGAGAGCGAGGTGGACCGATTGGGAGGACGCCACTCGATCCCTGTGGATGTGAGAGTCCTCGCCACAACCAATCTGAATATGGACGACGCTCTAAAGGAGGGCCGATTCAGAAAGGACCTCTATTATCGTCTCAATGTGATCCCCATCAAAATCCCCCCCCTTCGTGACCGTCCCGATGACATCCTGCTCCTCTCCAGTCATCTGATTGCCGAATACAATGAACTGCATGGAGGATGCATCAGGGACATTTCCCCGGACGCGAAACGGAAATTGCAGCGCCACGCATGGCCGGGAAACGTTCGTGAGCTTCAAAATGTCATTCAGAGAGCGGTCCTCCTCTCCAGCGAGAGTTCCCTCACCCCTGAGCACCTGGTCTTCGACAACGAGGAGTCGGCAGATACAGCATTGAACGATCCCAATCTCAGTCTGATGCCCATCAGCGAAATGGAAAAGCGCATGATCCACAAGGCCCTGGACACCGTTGACGGCAATCGGACCCGGGCCGCAGAGATACTGGGAATCAGCGTGCGCACCCTCCGCAACAAGCTCAACGAATACAGGCAGGAACACGGGATCTGAGTCAAAAGTCCGACTATCGCCTTCCGAGAAGTTCTGTCATGCTTTTGACGAACCTCCCTCAGGGGTGCTACTGCAGCGCAGGGACTTGAACGGCCTTCTTCTTTCACCACGAAGGGCACGAAGAACAAGAATGAGATTCTGGTAATGCCTCTCTTCGTGCCCTTTGTGGTGAGAAAAGGACCCCGCCTGAATACTTGCCCACTCCCGCTTATCCGGTCACATGGTGGTATGCAATTTGCTCAATGTGTGGGTGGAATCCGCAAAGAGAGGAGAGAGACCATGGCCAATTCCAGTGTATTCGACCGGACGATCGGGCTCATGAGAGACCGCCTGAGCTTGAATTCGCTCAATCAGCGGGTGATTTCCGGAAATCTTGCCAACATCAACACCCCCGGCTACGCAGCCAGAGAGCTTTCCTTCGAGAGGACTCTCCGGGAATCCCTTGAAGAGCAGGTGCTGCAAATGGTGAGGTCCAACAACAGCCACATTGCCCCGGAGGATCCAGCCATGGCGATGCGTTCTCCCGAGATAGTCGAGACGGGACCGGTGGACCTGGACCAGGAGATGTTGAAGCTTTCACGAAACAGCATTGAGTATCAATATATCGTGAGCCTTCTCAACAAGAAGTTCACCATGATGAAGCAGGCCATTGGAGAAGGAGCTTGATTATGGATTTCGAATCTTCCATGCGAATCAGCGCATCCGGCCTCAGTGCGAATCGCGCCTGGATCAATGTTCTTTCCGCCAACCTCGCCAACATGAACACCACGAGAACTGAAGACGGGAAACCCTATCAGCGCCGGACCATCATCTATGAAAGCGTCCCCTCTGCAGACAGCTTTGACCAGGTACTGGACATGGCCATCGACGAGGAAGTGCAAAAGGTGCAGGTGACGGACATTGTCGCCGATGGCCGAGACTTCAAGGAGGTCTATGACCCGAGCCATCCCGATGCCAACGAGCAGGGGGTTGTGCTGACACCCAACATCAACCAGGTGGAAGAAATGGCCAATCTCATCAACGCCAGCCGTTCCTACGAGGCCAACCTGGCTGCGGTCAACATCGCCAAACAACTCGCCCTTAAAGCCCTCGAGATAGGGAAATAGGCCATAAAGGCAAGGAGAGGAACCCATGCGAGTCATTCCCCTTTCTCCCGGACGTTCGTTGGATCCGGGCATTGTGCTTCGGCCACCACAAAAGGAATCCTCCGAATCATTCACGGGAGCTCTCAGTTCAAAACTTCAGGAAATCAACGCCCTCCAGAGCCAGTCTGACAAGGCCATGGCTGAAGGATCCATTCAGGGGGCCAACAGCATCCATGAGACCATGATCCAGGTGGAGGAAGCGGACATCAGCCTAAGGCTTCTCACCAGAGTTCGCAACAAGGCTCTGGAAGCGTACCAGGAAGTGATGCGGATGCAGTTCTAAGACCCTGTATGACTTCACTCTGAAGGATCCATTCTGTCATGAATACCCTTGGCCGTTTTCTTCAACAGATCAGGAGCGTCTTTCTCGCTCTTCCCACTCATCACAAGATCCTCTACATCGGGGCCCTTCTGCTGGCTGTCGGGAGTCTCTCGGCCGTCGTCATCAGCAGCAACAGACCGGACTATACGCCTCTGTATTCCGGGATGTCGGAAAGCGATATGGGGGATGTGATCGCATCACTGAAGGCCAAGAAAATCCCCTATCGCATTTCTTCCAGTGGGAATGCCGTGGAGGTCGGGAAGGACCAGCTGTACGAAACGCGGCTCGCCCTTGCGAGGGAAGGCATACCGAAAGGGGCCAGCATCGGCTTCGAGATCTTCGATCAGCAGAAGCTCGGGAGCACGGAATTCGTTCAGCGGATCAACTATCAGAGGGCACTTCAGGGGGAGCTTGCCCGGACCATTAACGAAATGGATGAGGTGCTTGAAAGCCGCGTGCACCTGGTGATGCCTGAGGAGAGCCTGTTTGTATCGGAGCAGAAGCCCCCCAGCGCCGCTGTGGTCATTAAGCTGCGGCCGGGTGCCCGACTCGAGCAGAAGCACATCCAGGGAATTGTCCACCTTGTCGCCGGCACGGTCCGCGGTCTCAAAGAGGAAGAGGTCACTGTCCTCAGTACGGACGGACAGGTCCTGTTCAAGAAGAACGGCTCCGATCAGCCCATGCAGATAACCGGCATGCAAATGGAGATTAAGGGGCGCATCGAGGAGGATCTCCGCAAGAAGGTGCAGTCCATGCTGGAACATGTCATCGGGATCAATCGGGTCCTGACGCGCACATCCGTCGATCTGGACTTCAACCAGGTGCAAATTGCGGAAGAGAACTACGACCCGGACAGCGCGGTCATCCGCAGCCAGCAGAGGAGCATCGAGAACTCGGATGGAAAGGAGCTTGCAGCCAAGGGAAATCCGGACGTCCCCATCAATGTGGAAAGCAAGCTGATGCAGAGCACTCCTCAAGGAGATGCACCTCCCGCCAGAGGGAAGCAGTTCAGCCGGCAGAGAGAAACCATCAACTTTGAAATCAACCGGGTAAGCCGGCAGATCGTGCAGTCCCCCGGGACGGTCAAGAAAGTCTCCGTAGCGGTGATCGTGGATGGCCCCTATGAAATGAAACAGGAGGCGGACGGGACCTCGCGATCTGTCTTCGTGGGCAGATCGCCGGAGGAGCTGAAGTCCATCGAGGAATTGGTCAAGAAGGCTGTAGGGTTCAATGAGACACGGGGGGATCAGATCAATGTCTCCAACATTCCCTTTGCCGTCGACACGCCGGGCGGGGAACCGATGGCGGCGCAAAATCGATGGATCAAGCTTTTCAAGAGCAATCAGAAGATTCTATTGAACCTGTTGCTGGGACTCCTGGTATTCGTCTTCATCATCAGACCCTTCATGAAGAAGTTCCAGGAACTGGGGACGGAATTCAAAAACCTTCCCAAACCGGCACCTGCCCTCCCTGAAGGGGAAAGCAGCGAGGCCGCCCTGCTCATGGAGCAATCCTCCAAGAGCAACAAGCTGACCATCCGGAAGAAAGCCGTTATTCTGGCCCAAAAGGACACCGAGCGGGCAACGGACATCATCCGGGGACTCCTGAGGGAGGAGGAATAGACCATGGCCAAGCTGACGGGACCTCAGAAGGCCGCCATCATCCTCCTTGCCCTCGGCGAGGAAGCATCCGCCCAAATCCTCAAGAACCTCACCACGGAGGAGATCAAGGAATTGGGGGTCCAGATGAGCTTCATTCAGGGAATAAAAAAGGAGGTTTCCGAGGAGCTCCTGGAAGAATTCACCAGCCAGTTTGACTCTGAGGACAACCTGCACATCCCCGGTGACCATTTCATCCGTTCCGTTCTCCCCTCCGTGCTGGGAGACAACAAGGCGTCGGAGATCATGAACAAGATCGAAATGGAAAAGCAGCGGGTACCTTTCAAGCATGTGAGGGAAATCGATGCCAGGATCCTTGCCAATTTCATCAAAAACGAGCACCCTCAGACAGTGGCCATCATCCTCGTTCATCTGGGCCACGACAAGGCTAGCCAGGTTATCAGCTTTCTGCCCGAGGCATTTCAGTTTGAGGTCATCAATCGCATCGCACATCTGGATACGGTCCCTCCCGATCTCATTCGGGAAGTGGATGAAGTCCTGGAAAAGGAACTGGTATCCATGGGCAAAGAGAGTCACCAACTGCTGGGAGGAATCCCCACCGTTGCCGAGATCCTCAACCTGAGTGACAGGCGCACCGGCGACGGAATCATCCAGGCCATGGAGGATCACGATCCGGAACTTGCCGAAAAGGTGCGCAAGCTCATGTTCGTCTTCGAAGATCTGGGAAATATCAGCGACCAGGGAATCCGCGAACTTTTGAAAGAGGTCCGCAACGAGGAACTCACCCTCGCCCTCAAGACAGCTTCCGAAGACCTCAAGGCAAAGATTTTCAAGAACCTCTCCCAACGGGCATCTCAAATGCTCGAGGAAGATCTGACCATGATGGGACCCGTGCGTTTGAGCGACGTGGAGACGGCGCAGCAGAACATACTCAACATCGCCAGACGCCTCGAAAAGGAAGGCAAACTGGTGCTCGCCGGCAAAGAAGGAGGGGACTCGTTTGTCTAAAATCATCAAATCATTCGAAGACTCGCCTATCGCTTACTACGACTTCCGCGTTCTCCACGGTGGCCTGCAGGAGGAATCAGACGACCGGTCACCTGACAGGATCGTATTCAATCCATGGAATGCTGGCAGGATTGCAGAGCCCGATGGCTCTGACGTCCTGGATGACATTGAAGCCACCATCCAGAGCCGTTTGCTTGAAATCGAGCGCAGAGGACAGGAAATAGAGGAGGAAGCCTACACCAGGGGATACGCACAGGGCGAGAGGGATGGCTATGCGGTAGGTGAAAAAAGCATGCAAATCGTGAAAGACCGCATGGAGAAGCTTCTCGCCAACCTTGAGAGCATCCCTGAGAAGGTTCTCAAGGATTACCGCGGCTGGCTCGTCTCCGCAAGCATGGCCATTGCCCGGAAGATCGTCGGCATGGAACTGAAAATCAACCCCCTGGCTCTTACCGCGCTGGCGGACAGGCTGTTGGACGAAGCCAAGCCCCATCACACCCTGACGCTCTACATCCACCCCAAAGATTTCGAAGTCCTCTCCAAAGCCATGGACCTCGAAAAGTGGAAAGAGGAAGCCGGTCGGCCTTTCCTTCTCAAAACGGACCCTCGTATGGAACGGGGTGGCTGCCGCCTGGAAAGCGACATTCAGGCGATAGATGCCGGCCTTGAGACACGCTTTTCAGAACTGGAACAGGTCCTGTACGATGAGCAGCCTATTAGAGCCGAATAGTCCGCCCGGTAAGGATTACCTGATGCTGGAGAATCTCGAGGAGCGCATCAGTACCGCCCAGACCTTCAAGATATATGGCAGGGTCCTGCAACTCACGGGAAATCTTATCGAAGTGGAAGGGCTGAAGGCGGCACTGGGAGACATTTGCCGGGTCACTCCTTCGGGAGCCGCTCCGACAATTCTTGCCGAGGTGGTGGGCTTCGAGAACAACAGGTTGAAACTGAGTCCCCTCACTACGTTTGCAGGTATTTCACCGGGAAACCTGGTACAGGCCGACAAACGGATTAGTACCGTAGCTGTGAGCCACGCTCTTCTTGGACGTGTGATCGACGGCCTTGGGCAGCCCATCGACGGCAAGGGTCCCATTCCCGGTGAAACTTTTGTGCCCATTGCGGGAAGTGTCTCCAATCCCCTGGAGCGACCTGTCATTCAGGAACAGCTTGATGTTGGCGTACGGTGCATCAATGCCCTTCTTCCCCTGGGAAAGGGCCAGCGCATGGGGATATTTGCGGGCTCCGGCGTGGGGAAGAGCACTCTTCTTGGCATGATGGCCCGATACACCACTGCCTCCGTCAATGTGATCGCTCTCATCGGCGAACGGGGCAGAGAGGTCAACGAATTCCTGGAAAATGACCTGGGCAGGGAAGGAATAGAGCACTCGGTAGTGGTGGTGGCCACCTCCGATCAGCCGGCAACCGTGCGCCTGCGAGCCGCTTTTCTGGCTGCGGCCATCGCCGAATACTTCAAAGACACCGGCCGGGACGTGCTCCTCATGATGGACTCGGTCACCCGTTTTGCCATGGCGGCCCGAGAGATCGGGCTTGCCGCAGGGGAGCCTCCCACCACCAAGGGTTACACTCCCAGTGTCTTCAGCCTCCTGCCGAGACTCCTCGAACGAGCTGGCAATTTCGAGAGAGCGTCCATTACCGGCATCTACAGCGTCTTAGTCGAGGGGGACGACATGGAGGAACCGATCGCAGACGCCCTGCGATCCATCCTGGACGGTCACATCGTCCTGGACAGAGAACTTGCGCAATGCGGCCACTACCCGGCTATTGACGTCCTGCGAAGCGTCAGTCGATTGACCATCCGACTCCTGGACGCCCCCCGGAAGGCTCTCGCTGTGCGGTTCATCGAGACTCTCTCCAATTACCGAAAGAGCGAGGACATGATCCGCATCGGGGCATACGTGCGGGGAAGCCATCCTCCAACCGATTACGCCATTGACATGATCGACAGGCTCAACGGCTTTCTG